>CAYFOB010000164.1:0-7988 GCA_964344525.1 uncultured Thiomargarita sp. | reverse complement strand
GATTTTGACGGTGCCCGTATTAAAAGTAATCGCTTTCCGTTATTCACGGTTTAAGAAATAGATTGCGTAACATCAGTAAGAATTCTTACGAGGAAAACTAAAATGGCTTATGGTACTTTCAAATCAGTTGAAGAAGTGGCAACAAAATTTGATATTGAAGTTGCAGATACAACGATATTTATTGGTGAAAAAACATTAGAAATTTCAGAACTATTATTTTCTATCATAGAAAATAATTTAAGAGATAAAATAAATTATGTCTCTGAGTATGCGATTTGTGAAACGATTATTCGTCCTATTCTGGATATAGTTGCACAAAATTATCCTCTAAAAGTCTGGTCACATATTCCTTATAATGTGGACAAAGAAAAAGGACTCGTCGGAGAACCTGATTATTTAATCGCTCCCAAAAACAAATATGGCGGCATGGCAAGCCCTGCACTGTGTGTTATCGAGGCGAAAAAAGATAATTTCGATGAAGGTTGGACCCAGGCTTTAGCAGAAATGGTGGCTTCTTCTCTACTTGAAGAAAAAACCTATTATGCGGTGGTAACCACAGGGACAGTTTGGCAATTTGGAAAATTAAAAAACAATATTTTTATCGTAGATCCAACATCCATATCGGCACCGACTGATTTACAACGACTTTTTAATATGACTAATTGGATATTTAATGAAATCTCCCAGAAATAATAAAGTGCTAGCAGATGCACCCCGTCACAAATTTTATTTCAAATTTGTGACCAGGTACTTAGGTTGCTTTATCCCTTCCCATAAGCATAAGGATGCCAATCATCCGCTATCGTTGGCACTTCTTCCCAATTTCCAGGAGGTGGTGGCGTAGCCGTTGTCCATTCCAAAGATTTGGAACCCCATGGATTATCAGAGGCTTTTTCGCCTTTAATGGCGCCAACAATCCAATTGAGAATGGTCACTGCAAATCCCAACCCAATAATGGCAGCGCCCACCGTCATAAACTGCTGAGCAGGTTCAAATTGGACAAATTGGGCATAATCATAATAGCGTCTCGGCATGCCCTCAACCCCAATATCCATCATGACCCAAAAGACCATGTTAACTCCAACAAAGGCTAACCAAAAACCAACTTTAGCAGCAAGTTCATTATACATCCTACCCGTCATTTTGGGGAAAATGTAGTACACACCGCCAAAGATAGCAAAAGTTCCCGCAACTGCCATCACATAATGGAAATGACCCACCACGTAATAGTTTTCTGACAAATTGACTGTCAATGACACCAAGGCAAGCGGAATACCTGTTAGTCCTCCAATGAGAAATAGGAATATAAAGCCGAGTGCATAGAGCATAGGGGTTTGGAAGGATATCGCACCTCCATAGAGGGTACCCACTAGCCCGATGACCATAAATCCAACAGGTATACTAATCAATAGGGTAGTGACCATTTGCCCCACCCGAATCCAATCTGGCATACCCGTCACATATAAGTGATGCACCCAAACTTCACCAGAAAGCAGCACGATACCACAGACTCCCCCATAAACGACCATTTTGTAATTAAATACCCGATTTCTCGCAAAAGTGGCAACAATCTCATAGATGATGGCCATAAATGGTAGAAATATCACATAAACGGCAGGATGAGAATAAAACCAGAATAAGTTTTGATAAGTCAACACATCGCCACCGACGCTTGGATCAAAAAAGTGGGTGCCCAAATATTTATCAAAGGTAATCAAGGTGACGGCTGTACCCAACACTGGCACGAAGATCAATTGCAGAACAAAAGCGCCCAAGGTCGCCCACACAAAGATATTCAATTTGTTCCAACCAATACCGGGCGCACGCATAAAGATCACTGTGGTCAAAAAATTAACTCCACCGAGAATAGATGCGAAACCGAGTATTAATACTGTAAAGGTATATAAGGCGGTGTTTCCATAAGTGATCGTAGAATAAGGGGGATATCCCGTCCACATCACATCAGGTGGATCAGGAATAAAAAAAGTGAGTAAGGCGAGCACAATACCAGCGTAGAAAAGCCACACACTCAACGCATTAACTCTTGGAAAAGCCACATCCTTAGCCCCAATCATCAGAGGAATCAAATAATTGGCAAAAAAGCCTGTCAATGCAGGAATCTGAAAGCCAAGAATCATGGCGGCGCCATGAAAATATAGCCAAGTATTATACTCAGAGGGATTGTCTGTAATGGTTGGACCCACGGCAGACAGCTCTAAGCGTATCAGCATCGCCATGATACCAGCAATTGCGAATGCTGCCATGGAACCTATTAAATAAAGAACACCTACCCGCTTGTGATCAGTGGTAAATATCCATTCTTTTAGTGCCTTCATGTTATTTTATGCCTCCTCTTCCTCAGCTTTAGTTTTTGCCATTTTTGTTTGCCAGCTGAGTGGTTTGCCATTTTTGCAGCTGCTGCTTCATACCATTGATTAAATTCTTCTGGTGGCATTGCAATGACTTTTCCTACCATATAGGAATGCATAATACCGCAATACTCCGTACAGGAAACAATATGTTCTCCGGGTTTTTCAGGATAAAACCATAAATAGGTTACCCGCCCCGGCATAGAATCTTCTTTGACTCTAAAGTCAGGAATGTAGTGACTGTGAATTGTATCCCGACTGGTCATCCTCAAAAGAATGGGTTTACCTGCAGGCACCCGCAATTCATTTTGGGTTTCTATGCCATTGGGATAAGTATAATCCCAGCTATACATACCGCTTTCAAGCTGAATTTCCATACGATTGGCTGGTACTTGCCGATAATGATTCCACAATTGCCAGCCTTTTGCGGCGAGATAAAAATCATCCGCCATAAAAATAAAAGCTGGAATCAATGCCCATCCCACAGCCGAAGCCGCAGTCAATTTGACTGGCGTGCCTTCTTGGTCGGGGTGACGCCGTCGATATTTATACATGAAGTATAAAGTGATCAACGAAAATACAATACCTATAATGGTGATATCTACGATCACCTCATGCCAAAGATGATCCCACTCTGGCGCAGGGTCATTGATTTTTTCCGCCGATTGTGCCTGTGTTGCTAACAACAGCAACAAGGGAGTCAGCCACAATCCCTTGCCTAGCAAGGGCTTTTTATTAAACATGAGATAAGCTCCTCGTTTTCTTTCTTTTTAAATGAAAAATAAATATCGAAAACCCAACTAATGAAATACCAAAAAGCAGTGATGCAAGCCCCACAAACAGGGAATAGTTCAGAGTGTATTTGCCTTCTTGAAAGTTGTAGCTGTAACAAACGCCAGCCAATATATCAATCACACTGCTGGAATTAGCAATCCTGTTCCAATCTGCATCAATCAAAGCAAGTTCTAAAGTTTCCTTGTCTATGGCAGTGCTGTACAGATATCGCGCTATCCTGCCCTCAGGAGTGATCAAAATCAAGACATTGGGATGAAGAAAGACTTGGTCAGCCCGAGACCAAAAATATTTGTAACCCACGCTTGCTGTCAGTTTGTCTATATCAGTATCCTGCAACATGGCATGCCGCCAACCTTTGCGCATTTCTACCGGAATTTCTGCTTTTTCGACAAAACCACTCATCGTCTCTGTTGTGTCATGTTTATCGAAAGAGACAGTCAATACTCTATAATCTTCTCCTATCTTGAATCGATCCATTTGGCTAAGGACTTTTTTGAGGTTTGTGTTCAATATTGGACACGTACCATCACATCCATAATATGAAAAGAGCAAGATCAGTGGTTTACCCATCAGGTCGCCAAGTGTAAACTCCTTGCCTTCTATATCCACGAGCTTATAGGTCTCATTCAAACGCGCTCCAAGATATTTGCTCTCTTCAATTTGCATGAGTGTTGGATTAATCGTTGACTCTGGGGCAAAAGCACCGTAAGGAGGGGCGGCAAACACGCCTTTGATACTTAGCAAAATGATCAGCGCATATCGCATCATCACCAGTAATACACCTGAGAAACGACAAAAAACCAAATAATGTCCACGAAATGCCAATATAGGGAGCCAGTTTTTATAAAGCCGATATTAGTTTTTCCCATCAATGCGGGCACCAAAATAGCCACAAATATCCCAAGCCCCACGATAACGTGAGCACCGTGAAAACCGGTAATCGTGAAAAATGCAGTACTATACACATTTGTACCGACATTAAATCCTTCATGGATAAGGTGTGACCACTCAGTCACAGAAATACCTAAAAAGCTCACACCAAGCACCATGGTTATTAATAACCATTTCAAAAAACCCGCATGATCATTATGTTCTGCCTTGATTTCTGCAGCATGTATCGTAAAACTGGATGACACAAGAATAATGGTCATAATCAAGGGCATGAGGACTGGCAGCTCAACCGAGCCCTCAGGGGGCCATGCTGCTACGTTTAATCGCATGTACCAATAGGTTGCTAGCAGTGAAACAAATATCATCGCCTCTGCAAGAATAAACCAACCCATCGCGGGCGCACTAAGACCAGAACCGTGTTCACCCCCAATAGCTTCGCTGATCCAACCTGCAATCCCAAGAATAATTAGCGGTGCACCTATCCCCAATGAAATCACCGCTGACATGGGTTGGTGATAAACAAAGTAAAAAGAAAACGCCAAAGGTAGAAAGAACAGTATTCCAATAGTTATAACCAATGGCCATGGGCTGACTTCCCATTCAGGCTCATGTGCAGTTGTCGCATGTTCACTCATGCATTTTCTCCTACGAGGTTGTTATTATTCACATAATATATATAATACTATAAACAGCACGGGCATTGTTTCATTTTGGGTAAGATATGTCAACAATCAATTGCGCTAATTAATACCCTAATTAACTACAAGGATTATATTTAAGAAGGGATAAATCAAAACCAATATTTTTGCTAGGGTTTATCCCTTCTTAAATATAATCCGAGCGTGTAACATCACTTAACTTAATAATATTAGCAACTATTAAAATAGTTAATATTTGACATTATTTCACATTAAATGATATAAATCAACACTTGTGTTGATACACAGGAGAAGTTAAATGTAAAGAGTGGTTGCTTAGAGCCTGTTCAAAATCGCTAATAACTACAAGGATTACTTTTAAGAAGGGATAAACCCTAGCTCTGATTAGATTTTGACTTATCCTTTATTAAAAGTAATCCTTGTAGTTGGCTCTCAGGATCGTCCAAAAAACAACACCCCTAACTCCTCTCAAGAGGGGTTAGGGGTGTGTTGGAGGAACTTATTTTTGAGTGAGTTGATTTTTAGTGGTTTATCCCAGCAACCGTTTTTAAAAGATCAATATTGGCAATTTGAACGTGCTTTTTTTGGATTAATAACAACCCTTTTTCATGAAATTTTTTAAATAGGCGGCTTATTGTTTCTTTGGTGAGTCCTAAATAATTGGCGATGTCGTTGCGAGTCATTGCCAAAATATAGCTGTTAGCAGAATAACCTCGTTGATTAAAGCGATAAGATAAATTTAATAAAAATGAGGCTAATCGCTCATCAGCTGTTTTTTTACCCAATGAAACGCTTTGATATTGACCACAAACTAGCAACTGGCTTAATAATTGCCTAAATTTGCGCTGTAGTTGAGGCACATTATTTGCCAAATTGTCAAGCATCTCAAATGGAATTTCGCAAATGTGGCTATTTTCCAAGAGTTGAGCATCAGTTAAATACTTGCCATTGTGCATACCGCTCAACCCAACGATTTCACCAATCAACCGAAATCCCATGATTTGTTCCTGCGCTTGATTAGAAATCGACAATTTAACGGAACCTTGGGCTATAGCAATAATTGAATGAAATTTATCTCCTTTGCGATAAAGAAAATCACCTCGCTTGACAAATTGACAGCGATTGATAATCGGGCTGAGCACATCAACTTCTGTGTCACCGATCACCAATGGATTGCATAGGAGTGACAAGGCGCATTTGTCGCAGGGAATAAATGTAGAATTAGAATTAGTGTAATTATTTTTCATGGCATGTTAGGCATTTCAAAGAATGGCATTTTTTCATATTGGCTGATTTCAGTCAATATATAACTTAGATAGGATAAATGATGAAAAAAACTTTACTTGTTGGACTCACCAGTTGGGCAGCACTGAGTGTTGCAACTGTTCCTGCCTTGGCGGCTGGCGATGCGGCGGCTGGTAAGGCAAAATCGGCAACCTGTGTGGCCTGTCACAGGCCTGATGGCAACAGTGTTAATCCCATATGGCCAAAATTGGCAGGACAAAGCGCCAGTTACATCAGCAAACAACTGAGAGATTTCAAGGCTAAACGGCGCAGCAATGAGACTATGGCTCCTATGGTAGAACCGCTCAGTGAACAAGATATAGAAGACTTGGCTGCTTATTTTTCCAGCCAATTTATCAATGCTGGCAGTGGCCAGTCTGATTTGTTAAATGCAGGTAAAGAGGTTTACCGGAAAGGCGATATGAGAAGGGCTGTGATTGCATGTGTAGGTTGTCATGGCCTCACCGGAAAAGGCAACTATGACTTGTTAGCCTCTGTGAAGGCACCTTCTGTTGTAGAAGCACCCGCCATAGGTTGTCAACATGCGGAATACCTCAAAAACCAACTCAAGGGATTTAGGGACGGCACGCGCACTAATGATGTCGGGCGAATTATGCGAAATATCACCGCTAAAATGACTGATGAAGAGATTGATGCTGTTGCTGAATACATTGCAGCGCTTCATTGAGTGTAACAGATATACCGAATTGGCCTTAAAATAAATTTCAAGGCTATGTGCTGATGGCAGCGCATAGTCTTAGAACCTGTTCAAAAACATTTTGAACAATTTATTTTAAGGGGACAAATCTCATGTTATTTTCCGCTATCATCCTCATCCTTTTTTTGTTGCTTTTCTACATATCCCATAAAAATCCGGCTGTTTTGGCGCAAATGATTAAACAATCCACAATTAGGATTAGGGGCTATTTTAAAGAAAAAGATTGGTTTATCAATGATGAAGTCGAATGGTATGGTTCAGGGGTTATTATTGATAAACAAGATCAGTTTTATGTCATTTTGACCAATCTGCATGTTGTTGGATTTTGGGAACTCTACAATTCAGATTTAGCAACTCCTGAAATTGAAGAATATCGGTTAGAAATTCAAACAAATGAATCTAATGATTGGATAAAAGTCAACAAAATTTTAGTCAATTCTAAATTAAAAGATTTTGCTTTAGTTTATATTAAAGTCACAAACAAACACCCTACGCTAAATTTAGCGCAGGTCAAACCCCAGCAAGGGACAAAAGTTTATGCAATGGGACACCCTTCGGGGCTCAATTTTACGCTTACTTCAGGGATTATTTCGGCATTTAGACAAATGGAATCTGATTTAGGCGTTCCTTATCAACTCATACAAACAGATACACCAATCAATCCTGGCAATTCAGGGGGGCCTTTAATTGATGAAAAAGGGCTACTTGTTGGCATTGTGGCTTCAAAAGTTTACAAAGAAGGCATTGAAGGGCTTAATTTTGCGATTTCCTCTCAAGAAATCATAACCAGTATTGGACATAATGAATTTGTTGAATTTCCATTAGAACCTGCGAAAATCGGATGGTTTGTTGAAAGCCTCAAGCAAAGTACATATTTGATTGTCTGAATCAGAATTTTCAGGTATTTTGGAGTCCTTCGCTAAGCTGGGCGACTCCAAAATGTGGTAAACTTTGTACTTGGTTGGGGCTATCATTTTGGCAATCGTCTTAAACCAACTAAATCTAATAAACCGCTAAAATGCGATTCAGATTTTCTTCATCAGAAAGGATTTGACCTTGTTCAGCAGCTTGTTTTTAAGGCATATTGATAGAAATAGTCAATAAATTCTTGGCGATCAGTATAAATTTCTTCAGGAACCAATGTTTCTATAGCCCAAGGTTTCATGCTGTTAATCTCTTATTAACTGATGTTACGCACGGAAGTTCCAAAACCATGAATAACTACAAGGATTACTTTTAATAACTGATGTTACGCATACTCGTTCCCAACCT
>CAYFOB010000163.1:381-8001 GCA_964344525.1 uncultured Thiomargarita sp. | reverse complement strand
CCGCCATCCTGCACTAGTGGAGTACCTATAGGTGTGGCTGTATCTCACATCCCAACTGCTGCAATTCCTGACAGAAAAGCCCTCTAATCAACCAATTGCCCTTGAGTCTCACGATTCAAGCCCCTAAGTCCCGAAGGGCTTAGGGGTGATTGACAGACATTATTAACAATATTTGGCACCTGTTCTTCCATGGTGACAAAAACGCCGTTTAAATTAAATTATGTGATACCCCTATACAAAAATTCTAGTGAAAAAACGGTTTTCCCTGAGCCTGAGGTACCCACCACTAAAGTGCTCTTTCCTTCTGTCAGTCCGCCTTGGCTGATATGTTCAAAGCCAGTAATCCCTGTAGGGATTTTCCTTGGTATGGAAAAGTGAGCTGATTTTTTCATATTAATTTTTTTTGCCTTTGACTTGTAGTGCATCCTGTAATGCGCGCTCTTTTTGCTTGCGCTCAGTAATATCATATAACATCACCAAATAAGCGGGTTCACTTTCCCACAGAGTCTCTGCCACATCCATTTCTGCGATACCCATTTCATTTTGAGATCGTGTAATCGTGATTTCTGTCCGCTTTTTGCCACCAATCGGAATGCCAAGCGGTTTGCCCAATAAATCGCCATGAAGGTTCAACAAAGTTTGCATGGCAGGGTTGACAAACTGCACAATACCCTGTTTGTTAACCACCATCATGCCCATTTGATTTTTATCAACTAAACTTTGAAAGCTCATTCGACTGGCTGCTAAGGCTGCGTTAGCTTGCGCTAATTCCTGATTTTTTGAAATCAGACGGGCTTTATAAGCATCAAGCTCAAGGAATGCGCGGATTTTGCCTGCTAATATATCAGGTACTACCGGCTTTGCAATAAAATCAACCGCACCGGCTTCAAATCCTTTGATTTTGTAATAGTCATTTGAATAAATGGCTGAGATAAAAATCACAGGTATGCCAGCAGAGTTTTTGCGCTTACGCAACAGCTCTACCGTTTCATAGCCATCCATGCCTGGCATTTGAATATCAATCAGGATCAGTGCAAACTCGTGTTTTAATGTTTTTGTGAGTGCCTCTTCACCTGATAAGGCATAGATACACTCAACATTTAAATCCTCAAGTATCCCCTCTAATGCCATCAAATTTTCTTTTTTGTCATCGACCAGTAGTAATTTTTGTTTCATATTTTATCCTTTTTGCAAAGTTGGTTGAAATTCTGATTCAAACAAAATTTGCTTTCCAAGGTAACAAAACTGTAAAACGGCTTCCTTTGCCCAATTCGCTTTCAACATTGACACTGCCGCCATGTAACTTAGTCAACTTATCAACTAAAGATAAACCCAACCCTGTTCCTTCTTGCTTGCGAGAAAGCCCACCATCCAGTTGTACAAAAGGTTGGAATAAATATTTCATTTCATTTTCAGGAACACCAATACCTGTGTCTGTGACGCTTAATTGTGCAACACGCTTCACTTCATCCCCTTCAATTTCTAGTCTCACTTCTCCCCCTTCGGGGGTGAACTTGATCGCATTGGTCAGCAAGTTGACTAAAATTTGTTTTAATCCTCGTTCATCACCTTGCAAACTCTTTACAAAACCGTCTGTCATTCTAAATAATTTAATGTGCTTTTTCTTAGCAATTGTTCTTACAAATTGTAAACTTTCTTGACATAATGTGTCAATTTGAACGGTCCTCATTTCCAATGCCATCTGCCCTGCTTCAATCTTGGACAAATCCAAAAGATCATTGATGAGGGATAATAAATGTTTGCCAGCCACAGAGATATGTCTGACGGCTTTTTGTTGTTTTTCGTTAAGTGATCCATGAAGATTGTCTAGCAAAATATCCGAAAACATAATCACAGCGTTAAGTGGCGTGCGAAGTTCATGGCTCATATTCGCCAAAAATTCGTCTTTAAGGCGAACAGCACGCGCCAATTCCGCATTTGCTTGACGTAAATCGGTTGTCCGTTCTTCTACACGTTGTGCAAGTAACGCACGCTCTGCTTCTAAAGCATTCTGAGCCTTTTTGATTCCTGTGATGTCGTGAAGCATGAGTAAATAAGCGGGTTTGTTTTCCCATAAGGTGTTGATCACATCCATTTCGGCAGTGCCGATTCCGTTTTCTGGGATAGTCACTCTGACTTCGGTACGCTTGCCTGGGTTGAGGGGTAAACCAAATTCCTCGCCAACTGACAATTGATATTCACAAAATTGTTTTTGCATGGCAGGATTCATAAATTGAATAATGGCGTTTTCATCAACTACCATAATGCCAGAGGCATTTTTATCAACGACATTCTTAAAACTGGCTCGACTGGCTTCTAGGGCTTTTGTTGTTTCGTGCAATTTGCAATTACTTTGGCGTAATTCTTCTTCCACTTGTCGCCGTTTGACAATTTCTTTTTTGAGTCGTTTGTTTTGTTGGTCAGCGTCTTGCAATTTGTGAAGAGTCAAATGAGTATTTAAGCGTGCAACGGTTTCCTGTATTTCAATAGGCTTAATAATATAATCCACACCACCGACTTCAAATCCTTGGATTTTATCCTCAAGATGATCCGATACAGTCATAAAAATGACTGGAATATTGATAGTTTCTTCACTCATTTTTAAACGACGGCAGGTATCAAAACCTGATATTCCTGGTGACATTTGCACATCTAATAAAATAATATCAGGTTTAAGCGTTTGCGCTTTTTTTATGCCTTCCTCACCCTCAGAGGCGGTTATCACCTGGAAACCAGAATTGATTAAAACACTTTCTGCAAAAACCAAACTAACAGCATCGTCATCAACGATTAATACCCTATTTTGTTGTTGATTAGTTATCATAATATGTTTTGGACTGGGTTGCAAATTTTCGGCTTGACTAGTGCAGGATGGCGGAAATTTCCAGGCCACCTACACTCGAAGCAGAGCTTCGATGAATGCATTCCCAAGCAGGAGCTTGGGAACGAGAATAAATAGGTTTTCTCGTTCCCAAGCTCCCGCTTGGGAATGCATGCCCCGAAGCTCCGCTTCGAGTTTTCTTCCAATTTCCGCCCTCCGGCACTAGGAACGAAGGTACGTAACATGAGTTATCTATCTTGTTCAGACAACTGCTTTTCTATTTCTGCAACTAACCGTTTCACATTGACTGGTTTACTTAAATAGGCGTTAACACCGGCTTCTAAACAGCGTTCTTTATCACCAGGCATAGCAAGGGCAGTTAAGGCAATAATAGGGATTTTAGCCAATTGTTCTTTAGCGTGAATTTGTTTGGTGGCTTCTAAACCGTCCAGGCCTGGCATTTGAATGTCCATTAAAACCAATGCCGGCTTATTTTCTTGCGCACGCTCAATCGCTTCCAGACCGTTACGTGCGACAATCACTTCATAACCATATCCAGTCAAACCCGTTTGAATCGCCATGATATTGGTTTCATTATCTTCTGCAAGCAAAATCAGGGCAGCCGGGTGATCAACGACAACCCTGCTTGCTTTAGAGGATTTTTCCTGACTTAAGGCGAGGATTTTGTCACTTTCCTGCCAAGGCAGTGAAACAGTAAATTTGCTGCCTTTTCCTACCTGGCTTTCAACATTAACACTCCCACCGTGTAATTCGACAATTTTATAAACCAGCGCAAGCCCGAGCCCTGTTCCTTCATGGGGGCGGGAAAGACTGCTGTCTATTTGTACAAAGGGCTTGAATAAACGTTCTATTTCATTTTCTGGAATACCAATGCCAGTGTCTATAACGTGAAAGTTAGCAACTTTATTTATCTCATCTCCTTGTAATTCCAGTGTGACTTTGCCCTTTTGTGGGGTAAATTTGACCGCATTATTAAGTAGGTTTACCAAAACTTGTTTTAACGCGCGTTGATCAGCAAAGATGGTTTTTACAGAATCATCAGAGGCAAATAAAATTTTAATCTGCTTTTTGATGGCGAGTTGTTTGATGATCTGAAGGATACTATGACAAACCCCTTCAACAAAAATCGTTTCTATTTGTAATTCCAATTTGCCAGCTTCAATTTTGGAGAGATCAAGGATGTCGTTAATCAGGGATAAAAGATGATAGCTACTTTCTATGATATGTTTGAGCGGTTTTGATTGTTTTGGTGCAATTTCCCCATATATGCCATCTTTTAATAAGTCTGACATGGTTATAATCGCATTGAGTGGTGTGCGTAATTCGTGGCTCATGTTAGCCAGAAATTCGTCTTTTAACCGAGCAGCCTGAGCGAGTTCGGCATTAGCTTGGCTTAATTCGGCAGTGCGCTCTTCGACTCGTTTAGCCAATGATGCTCGCTCAATTTCTAGGGCGATATGCGCTTTTTTGGTTTCTGTAATATCGTGGAGCATGAATAGGTAAGCGGGTTTATTTTCCCAAAAGGTTTTTACCACATCCATTTCAGCGATACCAATTTCATTATTTGGTAAAGTAATTTTAACCTCTGTGCGTTTGTTGGGGGCAATGGGTATAGCAAATTCTTCCCCAATGGATAAGTGGGAGTCACAAAATTGCTTTTTCATGGCGGGATTGAGAAATTGGATAATAGCGTTTTCGTCCACCACCATAATGCCAGAGGCGCTTTTGTCAACAACATTCTGAAAGCTTGTGCGACTGGCTTCTAGTGCTTTTGTCGTTTCAGACAATTTGTCATTTGTTTTTTGTAATTCTTCATTGGTGGCTTGCAATTCTTCATTAGCGGTTTGTAATTGTTCAGTGCGATGTTGGACAAGATTTTCGAGTTTTTGCTTTACGCAATGTGATGTCTAAGAAAGTTAATACAACCCCATTGATTTGTTGGTTGTCATCATGCATGGGATTGGTGTAGTATTCAACTGGAAAAGCGCTACCATCTTTGCGCCAAAATACTTCATCGTCTCGGTGACAGGCTTCACCGTTTTTAATGGTGCTCCGAGAAGGACATTCTTCAATAGGATAAGGGCTACCCTCTGGCTTGGTATGATGTACCATCTGATGAAAAATTTTGCCTTGCAGTTCTTCAGCTTGCCAACCTATCATATTGAGGGCTGCTTGGTTTATAAACATCAGCTTGCCATTGCAATCTAAACCACAAATTCCTTCTGCTACGCTGTTTAGAATAAGCGCATTTCGTTGGCTAAGTGCTTGCAAGGCTTTTTTGGCCTTTTTTTGTTCGGTGGTGTCTTGCTTGATGCCAATAAAATGGGTAATTTTTTCCTGTGCATCTTGTATAGGGCTGATAGTCATATTACAATTAATAAGATGCCCATCTTTAGTTTGATTAATCAGCTCTCCATGCCAAACTTTTCCTGCGGTGATGGTTTTCCACATTTCCTTGTAAAATGTTTCGTCATGTTGCCCCGATTTGAGAATACGAGGCGTTTGACCAATGATTTCTTTAAGCGTATAACCGGTGAGCTGGGTAAAAGCCGGATTGATCCACTGAATTTTTCCATCAGTGTCAGTAATCACAATACCATTGGTGGTGGCTTCTAGTGCTTGGTTTTGTAAACTGATTGGTGTTAATGGGGCTTGTTCACTCAGTATGCGTGCCTCAATAATGATTTTTTCTAATTGCACATGATTGTCTGAGTTTTGAATAAGGGACTCTGCTTCGGTGAGTAGGGCAGTTAGTTTTTTATTCATCTGCTTGTTTCTTTAAGTTAAAGTTCACATTTATATCCGCTCAATAAAACATAAATCGTTTGATTGCTGTTATAAGCGACATGAACATCAATGCGCAAAGCAGGGGCAGCGTTGACCCCTAACACGTCATGAGTGACTTTAACTGTCACCGCATAATCGCTGAGCGCCGCTATTACCGCTCCACTATAGTCTCGCACAATTGTATCAGGTAAGCTATTATAATCTTGCACATCATCAAAGGTGGCACGAGTTTCTCCAGATTCGACTGAACCTAATTCGACTTGATCAGGATCAGAATAGGGGTGCGACAAAATCTCTTCAAGATAGGCTTGTGCGATGGCATTGGCTTGTTGTTGTAGGATAAGATCAAAGCGGCTCATTTGCATCATCATTGGTAACATGCCAACGACACAAATGCCGAGTACAACTATCGTTATAATGATCTCTACAAAGCTGATACCGTATTGATTTTGATAAATATGACTCAAATCAAATTTTTCCTTCTGTCAATTATCTTTTTTCTGATATTAATAGGGTGTGCCGGGATTTATTGGCCTGGGCTACAGGGCACTTTCTTGTTGGATGATGGGGTTAATCTACAATCTTTAGAACAGATTAATAGGAGTAACAATAAATTCACAGAAATCCTGCGATTTACCATGGAGGGCACAGCAGGACCACTCGGAAGACCTGTATCACTCTTTAGCTTTGCGTTACAGGCACACCATTGGCCCACCCAAGCTTGGCCCTTTAAATATGTCAATCTGATGATTCATTTGTTGAATGGGTGTCTCATCTTTTGGCTTATGATTTATATCACACGTGTTTTGCCCGAAAGGCGGCGCATTTTGTTAGCCCTACTGACGACTTCTGTTTGGTTGTTACACCCTCTGCAAGTGTCTACAGTACTTTACGTTGTACAGCGGATGACTGAATTATCAGCTTTTTTTACTTTAGCAGCCTTGTTGATTTATGTCCGCAGTCGTTATTTGTTTGCACAAGGGCTGGCTTGGATTTCTCTTGGGATAGGGCTGGGTGGTGTGCTGGCTGTGCTGAGTAAGGAAAATGGAATTTTGTTGATTTTATATGTCTTGGTGCTGGAGTTCACGATATTACGCACGCTACCTAAACCACGTTATTGGCAAGCTTGGTGTTGGATATTTTTATATTTTCCATTATTGGTATTGGCTGCCCATTTGATTTTGAATTTTGAAGGTCTATTAGCGAATTATCAAATTCGTGATTTTACCTTGATCGAACGTTTACTCACACAATCACGGGTACTTGCTGATTATCTCTTTAAAATACTGGTCTCACAAGAGCCACAGTCTTATGGTTTATTTCATGATGATTTTGTCATTTCACAAAGTTTATGGGCACCCACTGCCACTGTCTTCGCGGTGGGTTTTATCACAGTAATGTTCGTTGCTGGCCTATTTTGGCATAAAAGATATCCTGTTTTTGCATTGGGTGTTTTGTGGTTTTTAGCCGGGCATGTCCTTGAATCTAGCTTTATTGGGTTAGAGCTGTATTTTGAACATCGCAATTACTTACCCATGTTAGGGGTCATATTTGCGGTTATTTATGGTGCTTTGCGGATGTTTGATTATATGCGAATCACTTTTTTACGTAGGACAGCCATTCTAATCGGTGTCTTATATTTAGTTCAATTTACAATAGTGGATACCTGGTTACAAACCCGTTTATGGAGTCAACCCGTTTTGCAGGCAATGACTTGGGCTGAACAACACCCCAAATCACGACAGGCTCAGTCATTCGCGGGTATTTTTTTGGTCGCTGATGCTCAAACAAACTACTACCAATCTATGGCAGAAACCTTTCCAAAAGATGCGGGACCTTATGCGATATGGCTACATGCCACTTGTAATAATGCGGATATTCCACAACCAAATATGCAACGAGTGATACATCGTTTCCAATCCACCAAAGGCGATCGTGCCATCATTAATGCCCTAAATTTAATCTTAAAAAAACAGGCCTCAGGGCAGTGT
>CAYFOB010000163.1:0-371 GCA_964344525.1 uncultured Thiomargarita sp. | reverse complement strand
CCTCAAAACACTTGCAGAAAGTTCAGTTTTGGTAAGCGCCTACAAAGATAAAGTTTATCACCTTTATGCTCTTTTTTATAGCAATGAAAAACGCTATGCTGACGCTATTCAAATGGCAGATCAATCATTGTCTTTATCCCCCAACAATCATTCATTACGCCAACAACGATTGATATGGTTGCAACTTGAGGGACGTTATGCGGAGGCATTGGATGAAATTGCAAAGATACGTGCCCATTTAAGCCTATTTTCACGTTCTTTGTATGTTGATAATTTGAATGAGACTGAGAAATTTGTACAGGAGAGATTAGACTTGCCCTAAATAATTTTGAACTGTGATTTATGTGATTGATTTGAGGAAAAAATCCGCA
>CAYFOB010000162.1:0-8021 GCA_964344525.1 uncultured Thiomargarita sp. | reverse complement strand
AAAAAGCCGAAGAACTCGCCCTTGAAAAAGAGGAAGAAAAAATTATTTTGGCAAGACAAGCAAAAAATGAAAAACTTCGTTTAGCTCAAAAAGCGGAAGAATTAGCCCTTGAAAAAGCGGATGAAAAAATTATCTTAGCAAAACAAGCCAAGGAAGAGAAACTTCGCTTGGCTCAAAAAACCGAAGAATTAGTGCTAGCCCAAAAACAATTAGAAATTGTTCAAGCAGAACAAGAAATTCAAAAAGCTAACGTTGAAGTGGTGCAATTTGAAGCCAAAGCAAGCAGAGAAAAAGGGCTTGTTGAAGCAGAAATACTCAAAGCAAAATACGAAGCCCGTATTCCAGAAATTTACCTGGCTGAAATCCAAAAAGAAATTGCGGCCATTATTTACTCTAATTTGAAAGGCGTTGAAGTTACAATGCCACACAATATCGTCACTTTAGGAGACAAGGACAACAAACTACAAACCAACCTTGATGTGCTATCAAGTTTTGCCACACTCAAAGTGATGGAAGGGCTAGAAAAGAAAGCGCTTGATGGTGAGAGTGCAGCAGCAAAATAAGACTTTGCTGGACTCTTTGAATCAGAATTTGAGAATTGACAGAATAAAACTCAACGTGATTCTGAAAATTTTGTCAATTCTCATTCAAACAACCATAACAAAGCAAAAAACGAATTTACTCACTCTCAAAAGCTGGGGGTTATAAACTTTCAAATAAAACAAAGGAAATAAACTAAAATGTCACGATTTCAAGAAGATGACGTACCACAAAAGGTAGTGAAAGATCCTTTGGATGTTAAAGAGGATACAGTCCCAAAAACAACTTTTCACAACTTTTCAAATAAATTTAGCAAACTAAAATTATTTGGTTTTATCATTTTCTTTATACTGATATTCCTTATTTTGAAAATGGCACAATTTCAAACGCAATTGGGTTACACAGATCTTTATCAAAATACCCTAACGGGCAAAATTTATGTGTACCATGAGCCAGGAATTCACTTGAAAACCCCCTTTTTTTCGACAGTGACACGTTACATGCAAGCATGGACTGTTAATTTTGGCATGTTACATGAAGGAAAGCAAATTCGCCAAAAAAAACCGATTACTGTTCGTTTTGCGGATACTTATACAGCCCAAATACCAATCACTTTTCGTTACAAACTACCACGCAACTCAGATAAAACGACAATGATTCATCGAGAATTTATTAATTTTGACAATTTGGTTGATTCGCTTTTGATCAAAACATCCCATGATGTGGTTGTGAATACAGCCACACAATACACAGGAGAAGATTTTTTTCAGGGGGGGCTAAATCAATTCAAGGCAGCACTTGAAGATCAACTGAACAATGGCATCTATAAAACTGAACGCAAACAAGTTGAAATCGAACAAATGGACTTAGCCCCCGTCAGTTTAGAGCAAGAAAAATCAACACAATTGCGAAAAACCAAAACCTTGTTATGGAGAACTGTACCGCTGATTGGGGGAGATGGCAAAGTGATGCGTTTGGATAATCCACTTGATCTTTATGGTATTGAAGTGACACAAGTGACCTTGGGAGAACCAGTGCCTGAAGAGCAACTTGAACAACTACTGTCTGAAAAAAAACGTCTCGTGGCAGAGCGCATAAAGGCAGTGCAAGCCCAAGAAACCGCCAAAGAACAAGCTAAAACGGCACAACTTCGCGCTGAGATTGAGCGCACCACAGCCAAACAAGAGGCCTTAAAACGTAAAGAATTGATCATTATCGCCAAACAAGGTGAGCTTGAAGAAGCCCAAAAACAAGCAGAAAAAGAAATCGTTGAGTATAACAAGGCAATGAAATTAGCAGAGATTGATAAAGCGAAAGCGCTGATTGAATCTCAAAAGGCTAAAGAAGTTGCAGAAATTGAAAAAGCAAAAGAGTTAGCCATTGCTCAAGCAGAGCTGGAAATCCAAAAAGCTAAGTTTGAAGCGGCGCAATATGAAGCCAAAGCCATTTTAGAAAAAGGTTTGGTTGATGCTAAAATATTGAAAGCTAAGTATGGTGAACACGTTTCTGATATTTATTTAGCTGAAATTCAAAAAGAAATAGCGGAGATTATTTATCCACATTTGAAAGGGATAAAGGTCAATATGCCACATAATGTCGTCAATTTAGGAGGTGAAACAAACAATAAGCTACAGACTAATCTTGATGTATTATCAAGCTTTGCCACCATTGCGATTATGGAAAAGCTGGAAAATAAAGCCAATGACATTGCGCCTTTAGAAAATCAATAATAATTTTTTAAAAATAATCCCTGTAGTTATAGCATTTCCCGATTGAATAAGGTACAAAATTAACTGAGTACAACGGATTACGGGTCGATAAACGGATTAATCTAATAAATTAGAGCATTTCCCGATTGGTTAAAGTACAAAACGATGTCTAAAAAAATAGAGGACCTTACAAATACTATTTCTTAAAGAAATAGTATTTGTTGATGAACGTGGAAGTTTTTTGTATCTAACACAATCGGGAAACGCTATATTTAACTTAGGAGGTGAAACTAACAGACAAACCAATGTAAACGAATGCAACTATTGCTGTAATGGAATAGTTGGAAAATTAAGTTCTTAAACCCAAGGAGTTAAAAATGTCCTCAATAAAAACAAGCTTTTTAGGCATTCTCAAAAAGTTCGCTGGCCTTATTATTGTTGTTGCCATCGGTATTTTGTTTCTGAATTCTGCCTATTTTCAAACAGAATCGGGATTTACCTACCATTATCAAAATACCTTGTGGGGTACAGTAGATGTGTATACAGAACCTGGTGTTCACTTTAGAACCCCATTTTTTTCGAGTGTGACAGATTACAAGCAAGTGATGACTGTCGTTTTTGGAAGCAGCGAATACATGCGGGCAACTAGACTCAATAAGCCCATTGAAGTTCGTTTTGCCGATACTTATACGGGACAAATTCCGGCAACTTTTCGTTACAAACTACCCCACAACAAAGAAAAAATTGCCATCATTCACAGGGAATTTAGAAGTTTTGATAATCTGGTTGATGCCCTGTTGACCAAAACTTCCCGTGATGTGGTTGTTAACACAGCAACGCAGTACACAGGCGAAGAATTTTTTCAAGGTGGTTTAAATCAATTTAAAGCAGCCTTGACTGATCAACTTCGCAATGGCATCTATAAAACCGAACGCAAACAGGTTGAAATCGAACAAATGGCTTTAGCCCCTGTTGGTTTGGAACAAGAAGAGTCAACACAATTGCGGAAAGCCAAAACCTTGGTATGGAAAACTGTACCTGTTGTTGGAGCAAATGGCAAACCAGAACGTTTGGAAAATCCACTTGATAAATATGGGATTGAAGTAACCCAAATTACCTTGGGGGGACCCGTGCCTGAACAACAATTGGAAAAATTGTTGGCTGACAAAAAACGTTTAGTCGCTGATCGTATTAAAGCGGTACAAGAACAAGAAACGGCCAAAGAACAGGCCAAAACGGCTCAACTTCGTGCAGAGATTGAACGCACTAAGGCTAAACAAAGAGCCTTAAAAACGAAAGAATTGGCTGTTATCGCCGAACAGCAAAAAGTGGAAGTGGCCGAAAAACAAAAGGAAAAGGAAATCATCGAATATCAAAAGGCTAAGGAATTGGCAGAAATTGAAAAATCCAAAGAATTAGCCATAGCGCAGGCAGAGCTGGAAATTCAGAAAGCGAACTATGAAGCGGCGCAATATGAGGCTAAGGCCATTCGGGAAAAAGGGGTTGCAGAAGCAGACGTGCTCAAAGCAAAGTACGAAGCCCGTATTCCCGACATTTACAAAGCCGAAATTCAAAAAGATATTGCCAAAATCATCTATCCCAACTTAAAGGGAATCCAGGTGACGATGCCGCATAATGTTGTGAATTTGGGTGAACAAGGCGACAAACTACAGACGAATCTTGATGTCTTATCAAGTTTTGCCACTATCAACGTCATGGAAGAATTACAAAAAAAGGCATCACCCAAACCAACGGAAAATCCTAACTAAATGAAGCTTGATCAGAGTACAAGGTTTACTTGTACTTTGATTTTGAACAGATTTTTTTTAAAAGAACAAACAACTGGCGCGACACGATGAAAGAATATATGCAATCCAAGCAACAATTCTACAATAACCAACTCAGTAACGAATTGGCTAACATGCAACGCGAATTAGCCAAGAAAAATAGCCAACTTGAGCAACAAAAAAAAGAGCTCAAAGCCCTGAACAACAAACTGTCACTGACAATTGACGAATTAAAGCAGACACGCGATGAATTAATCCAAAGCGAAAAAATGGCTTCTTTGGGGCGATTAGTCTCAGGATTTGCTCATGAAATTAATACCCCAATTGGCATTGCTGTGACCGCTTCTTCCAGCCTAAATGATGCCGGACAAGCAATCAATAAAATGCTTTCTCAAGAAGAGGTTAATGAAAAGGAGCTTGTTGCAGCTTTGACAACCATTGTGGATGCAGGGAAATTAACCCTTTCTAACCTTCGTCGTGCGGCTGATCTTGTTTCCAGTTTCAAAAGAACGGCGATAGATCAAAGCCAAGAAACGAAACGGTTATTTGGACTGAGCGAAGTTATTCAAGATATTATCCTCAGTTTAAACAATAAATTTAAGAAAGCGTCAATTGCTATCGAACACCATTGTCCAACAGAATTCAATATCTATGGAGATCCTGGTGCGATTAGCCAAATCTTAAGCAACTTAATGATAAATAGTTTTATTCACGGATTCGACAACGGCAGCCAGCCAGGGAAGATAATGATTCATATTCGTCAAGAAAATAACACTATTTATATGGATTATACTGATACAGGCAAAGGCATGAACAAAGAAACGGCAGAAAAATTGTTTGAACCTTTTTACACAACACAACGCGCAAAAGGATCTACAGGGCTTGGTATGTATATTTGTTACAATGTGGTTACAACTAGTCTAAAAGGTAGCATTAGTTGTGAGAGTACGCCAGGTAAAGGCACTGCATTTCATATCAATTTTGCTATTGATAAATTGGAAAACATTTGCACCTAACACGCCCCTAACTTTTTCAGGTATTTTAGACTCAAAAGTCTTTCTTAGAGGAAAATTTTTTATGAAACTTGTTCGAGAAAAAAAATCCACAGTTCAACAAAAACTCACAAAAAGTCAAGAGATAGAAACTCAGCTTCTTACTGATAAAAAGTGGGTTCCTGTGACTATAAGCAATCAATCCTTCTGGAAGATACTGATTGTTGATGATGAACCTGAAGTCCACGCTGTTACCAAGTTGAGTGTTGGCAATTTGGAATTTGCGAACAAAAAGCTTCGCTTGTTAAATGCAATGTCTGCTGCTGAAGCCAAAGAAATCCTTGCGAAAGAATCTAACATTGCTGTTGCTTTGATTGACGTGGTAATGGAGACGGAGGACGCAGGGCTTCGCCTTGTAGATTACATTAGAAATACACTAAACAACCAACATATCCGCCTTATCATTCGGACAGGTCAACCAGGCGCAGCGCCTGAACGAGAAGTGATAGATCACTACGATATTGATGATTACAAGGACAAAACAGAACTGACTGCGCAAAGACTTTACACGATGCTGAAAACAACGCTCAAGGCTTACCGAGATATGGCGATTATTGAAACCAATCGCTTGGGCTTGGAAAAAATTATAACGGCAGCGCCTGATCTCTATCGTATTCAACCGATGGAACAATTTATCGAGGGCATCCTCACACAAATTACAAGCCTCTGCAATATTGGGGAAAATAGCTTAATTGCAACAATAAATGGTGTCCTTGCTGTACCCGCAGAAAATTCAAAAGTTGTGGTTCGGGCTGGTACTGGAAAATTTACCAACAACCAGATGAATTTTTCTCAAGTGGAGGCCATTATTCAGACTTGTGAATTGCTCTTACGAAACGAAAAACCGGTAGCACCCTTAGCAGAAAATTCATTACTGCTGCCTCTGGTCATTTACGACAAAATCATTGGCTTTATTTATCTCGAAGATGTTGGTTTTCTATCAGAAAATGATAAATATTTGATCAAAATTATGGCCAGCCAATGCGCATCTGCGCTGAAAAACCTTCAGCTTTATCTAAACCTTGAGGAAGCCAACCGACAAAATGCGCTGAAAAACCACTTTTTGGGCATGGCGGCGCATGATTTACGCAATCCGATAGGTGTGGTGGAAGGATATGCCAGCTTACTCGCTATAAAAATTTCCGATGCAGAGCAATCGACCTATATCAAGCAAATTAAAAAAACCAGCCAATTTATGCTGACTTTGGTGAACAATCTCCTCGATGTGGCTCAGATCGAAGCCGGAAAATTGGAATTAGACTTAACATTGACTGATTTCATATCCCTGATCACACAAGGCATATCGTTAAACCGCCCTTTGGCAGACACTAAACAAATTCAATTGAAATGCCATTACGATGAGGACATCCCTCAAATAAAGGTTGATGCCTCAAGGATAGAACAAGTGATGAATAATTTGATCAGCAACGCGATCAAATATTCATACCCACAAACAACGATCAATACTTGCATCACAAAAAATGAAAACGCGCTAGTCTTGTCTGTTAAGGATGAAGGACAAGGCATACCAGAAAACGAAATTGGAAAACTATTTCAACCGTTTTCAAAAACCAGTGTGAAAAGCACCGCAGGTGAAGTGAGCACAGGTTTAGGATTATTGATTTGTCGGCAAATCGTCGAGGCACATCAGGGTCAAATTTGGGTGGAAAGTCAAGTCGAGGTGGGCTCAACGTTTTATGTATCACTTCCAATAGAGCGTTAATATGTTTGCTGATCAAAATTTTAAACGAAGCCGGAGCCGTTTTGTAAACGGCTCCGTTTCCATTACCCAATGATAGGTAAAGTAAAATAAAAAGTGCTTCCTCTACCTACATGACTCTCTACTCCCACTTCTCCACCACATTTTTCGACCAACAATCGCACAATAGATAATTTCAAACCATAGCCTTCCTGAGTGATTTCTACCTTATCTAAATCAATCAATGGAATAAACAATTGTTCTTGCTGTTCAGTACTGAGCCCAAGCCCATTATCACGCACCCAAAATCGAGCATAATTTCCCTGCATATTTGCGCCCAATTCGACGCGGGGGGGGGTGCCACCGTATTTTAAGCCGTTAGTTATGTAAGTTTCCCATACCTTTTCAATCCAAGGCGAATAACCCCATACAGTTGGCCATGTTGTTGGTAGGCTAATTTGGGCCTGGTATTTGTCAATCATAGAAGTCAAACGATGCCGTACTGTAGCGATAAGTTTTGTCATATCAGGGGCTTCCATGACCAGCTCTTGGGTGCGTGCATTTGCCAACAAGACCATATCCTCAACAATATCAGTCATTTGATATCTGGACTGTTCAATTTCTTGCAAAAACTTCAGCGGTTCGGCATCTGGCATGTTGGCGAGTTCTTTCATAAGCACTTTAGTGAAGCCAGATTGTCTGACTAAGGGCTTCTTTAAATCGCGAACGACAAATTGGGCAAAAGCGTCCAGTTCCCTATTTTGTAATTGTAATTCACTGTTTTTTCGTTCAATAGCCACTTTTTGTTGTTGAAGAATCTCTTGTAGATTCCTTAAAGTCAGGTGTACATTAATGCGGGCTGACACTTCCTCATATTGGATTGGCTTGGTAATGTAATCAACAGCGCCAGCTTCAAAGCCTTTCACCTTGTCCTCTGTGTTGGTCAAAGCAGTCATAAAAATGACTGGAATCTTGCGAGTTTCTTCATTAACCTTTAAACGACGACAAGTTTCAAACCCATCCAATGTTGGCATCATTACATCCAGTAAAATAAGGTCAGGTTTATCTTGATCTACTTTTGCCAAGGCTTCTTTGCCATTTGGAGCGATTTGCACGTCGTAGCTGAGATTCTGCAAATAGGTCAAAAGTATATTTAAGCTCGTCGGATCATCGTCCGCAATGAGCAATTTGTTTTTTTCATGATTTGTAATATCCATCTGTTTTTCTCCTCAAT
>CAYFOB010000161.1:924-8040 GCA_964344525.1 uncultured Thiomargarita sp. | reverse complement strand
CCATTGTTCCATTCATAAATCACATCACTTTCGCCATAATAGTTTTCCCAATATTTGGCTTCTGTTACTGTTAACTTGGATTTGAGGTGAACAATGTCTTTTGTATATTTTTGCTGTGTTGGTAAAAGGCTCATGTTTTCTCCTCATTTATTATTGGGCTTACCACCTGCGCACGCCCAACGCACAAATATTAGGCATGGTGGGCAACAAAAGCCCCATTGCCCCTCTACAATACAGATTTGTGTTATAGTTGTCCATTTAATCCCCATTAAGGACAAAATATGTCACGAGCATTTAATTTTAGTGCGGGCCCCGCAACCTTACCCACGCAAGTGTTAGAACAAGCGCAAGCAGACTTGCTTGATTGGCAGGGCTGCGGTATGTCGGTGATGGAAATGAGCCATCGCAGTAAAGAATTTAAGTCGATTGCTGAACAAGCAGAAGCCGATTTGCGGGAATTATTAAATATTCCAAACAATTACAAAGTCCTTTTTCTGCAAGGTGGCGCATCCAGCCAATTTGCGATGGTGCCTATGAATTTGCTGCGCGGCGGTAATGAGGCAGATTACTTTAATACCGGCTTATGGTCAAAAAAAGCCATTGCCCAAGCGAAAAAATATTGCCAAGTTAACGTGGCTGTTGATTCAGAACCTAACAAATTTACAACTGTGTCTGATCCCAATACTTGGCAACTAAATCCTCGCGCCGCTTATGTTCACTATACACCCAACGAAACAATCAACGGTTTGGAATTTCATACCATTCCTGAAGTGGGTAATAAGCTGTTAGTGGCAGATATGTCCTCAACGATCTTGTCGCGCCCATTGGATATCTCCAAATATGCCTTAATTTATGCTGGCGCACAAAAAAATATTGGTCCTGCTGGCTTGACTCTTGTTATTATACGCGAAGATTTGGCAGGCGATGCTATGCCTCACACACCGACAATGTTGACCTATAAAACACACATTGACAGTGGCTCCATGTACAATACGCCACCGACGTATGCGTGGTATATTGCAGGGCTGGTGTTTAAATGGCTTAAAGAATTGGGCGGTTTGGATGAAATGGGTAAACGCAATCAGCGCAAGGCAGACATGCTGTATGCCGCTATTGATAATTCGGAATTTTATAACAACCCCGTCGATCCTACCTATCGCTCCTGGATGAATGTGCCATTTACATTGACAAATCCTGAATTGGACAAACCCTTTTTGGCGGGTGCAAAAGAGGCTGGCTTGCTCACATTAGCAGGGCATCGCTCGGTAGGCGGTATGCGAGCAAGTATTTATAACGCTATGCCAGAAGAAGGCATACAAACATTGATTGATTTTATGAATGATTTTGCAAAACGGAACGGCTAATGTATAAGGTACTGACTTTAAATAATATTTCAGTAAAAGGTTTAGAACGCTTGCCGCGTGAACATTATGAAGTGGCTTCAGAAATTCAGCACCCTGACGCGGTGCTATTACGCTCATTTAACATGCACGAATGGGAAATCCCCAAAACCTTAAAGGCTATTGGACGTGCAGGGGCGGGCGTGAATAATATTCCAATAGACAAAATGAGCGCTTGTGGCATTCCCGTGTTTAATGCCCCCGGTGCAAACGCTAATGCCGTTAAAGAATTAGTATTGGGATGCATGTTATCAACCGCCCGTAATCTCTTTCCTGCATGGGACTATGCCCGCAACTTGCAAGGCACGGATGCGGAAATTGCAAAACAGGTTGAAGCTGGTAAAAAACAATTTGTTGGTTTTGAAGTCTCCAAACACACATTAGGCGTGATTGGTTTAGGGGCGATAGGCGTCAAAGTCGCTAATGCTGCTCAAGCGTTAGGCATGAATGTGGTGGGTTATGATCCCTATATCACCGTGAAAAATGCTTGGCAACTGTCTGCACAAGTCAAACAAGCGCTGAGTGTTGAAGACATGTTATCACAAGTTGAATTTGTGAGCGTACATGTGCCCTTGCGGGATGCTACCCGCCACCTGATCAATACGGAATGTCTACAAAAAGCATGTAAAGGATTAATGATTTTTAATTTTTCCCGTAACGGAATTGTTGATGATGCTGCTGTTTGTGAGGCGATAAAGGCAGGTTGTGTTAATGCTTATGTTTGCGATTTTCCAAATAATTTGTTGATAAACCACGAGCGTGTCATTACCCTACCACATCTTGGTGCCTCTACCAAAGAAGCGGAAGAAAACTGTGCTGTTATGGTTGCCGATCAAGTGCGCGACTATTTGGAAGATGGCACGGTACATAATTCTGTGAATTTTCCAGAAATGGAGATGCCACGTAGCGAAGGGTATCGTTTATTGGTTGTCAATTCCAATGTACCGCACATGATTGAACGCATTTCGACTGCGATTGCTAATGCCAATCTTAATATTGTGGACATGTTGAATCGATCACGCAGCGATATTGCTTGTACTTTGGTCGATGTTAATAATCCCATACCACAAAATGTTGTCGACGATATTCTAACCAAAGAAGGCGTGTTGACGGTGCGAACCTTGTAATTATTTGGAGTCCAAGAAAATCTTGGACTCCAAATACCCTATAGATAGGAAAACATAATGCCTGATACTATCCGATTAATTGTTGTTGAAGAATCAGCCAATGAAGCAGAAGTGATTTTTCGTAGTTTGCGTAAAGCACGTTACTCCCTCATTCCTCAGCGCCATGTTGAAGATGATGAAGACCTACTAATCGCCTTAAATGAACAGGAGTGGGATTTAATTATTTCTGTCCCTCAAGTCGGAGATTTTACAATCGCGCGAATCAGCGAAAGGCTCTCAAAATCTAAACAGAATATTCCGATCATTGTTCTTGTTGACGAATTAGATGGCAAAAGCATGGGCGAATTGTTCAATGCCGGGGCCACCCAAGTGATTTCCGCTGAAGATGATGATTGTTTACGCATTATCGTAGAGAGAGAACTCCAAAATTTGGAGGAACGTCGCCGCTATCAACAATTTGAACAACTTTACCAAGAAAGTCAAAAGCATAACAAAATGTTGCTTGACTCATCACGCGATGCAATCGCTTATGTCCAAGACGGCATACATATCTATGCTAACCCCAGTTATTTAAAGATGTTTGACTATGAGAATCTGGATGAGTTGATGCCCATTATGGATTTAGTGGTCAATAATGATCAAGAAAAGTTTAATGATTTTTTGCGCGATTTTATGACCAATAAAAGGTTAGAAGAGAGCCAAATTGAGTTGGATGGTGTAAAGTCAGACGATAAACGATTTAGACTTGAGATGATTGTCAGCCAAGCAAGCTATGATAGCGAGCCATGCCTTCAAGTCATTATCCATGACCAATCATGGAAACAACGTGAGCCTGTGACTGGTTTATTTAACAGCCAACATTTTCTTGAATTATTGGCTGAAGCCATAGCAGAAGCGAAAGAAGCGCGCAGTGTGTTGTTTTACATTGCTTTGGACAATTTTGCTAAGATTAAAGAAAGTGCTGGAGTGGGTGGTTATGATCCTTTGATTAAAAACGTCGGTAGTGTTATTGATAGCCTACTGGAAGTAGGGGCCTTAGCGCGTTTTAGTGATAGCGTTTTTACCTTGTTAATACCTGACAAAGACGGCAAAAAATATGTGGAAGCCGGTGACTTCGCTGATAAGATTTGTAAAGCAGTAGAAGCTTGTGTGACTGAATTGGGCAACCAATCCTTAGTCGTTACTTGTAGCATTGGTATTACCCAAGTCCTCGCCTCAGCCGGATCCCCACAAAATGTGTTGACTGATGCGCGTGCGGCCTGTAAGGAAGCCCAAGAAAAAGGCGGAAACCGCTTTAATGTGTACAAATTCTTGGTACCACCACCGGGTGTGGGACCAGGCAGTTCTAATATTGCAAAGCTGATTGAAACGGCGGTTGAAGAAAATCGGTTATCACTGCGTTATCAACCCATCGTCGGTTTGCATGGTGAAACCAAAGAAATGTATGAAATATTTTTGCGGATGGTGGATTCTGAAGGACAGGTTGTCCCTAGCCATGAATTATTTCAAGAAGCCGAAAAACACAAATTAAGCCTCCAATTGGACAAATGGGTTATTCACCAAGCCTTTAAAGTTTTGGTGAAGCAAATAAAAAATGGACATCAAAGCCACTTTTTCGTTAAACTGTCTGCTCAGTCCCTCCAAACCAAGGAGGTACTTTCCCATATTGGAAAACTACTCAAATCCAGTAAATTACCTGGAAAACACCTTATTTTTGAATTCCGTGAATCAGTAGCCACCAACCAAATTAATGCAGCCAAGGCATTTATCAACCAATTAAAGAAGTTTCAATGTCAAACGGCGCTTGAACACTTTGGCATGGGTCTCAATTTTGAAACGGCGCTCATGCACCTTCCTGTCAATTATGTGAAAATTGACGCTTCCTATAGCAAAGATTTATTAAATTCTGAGGATCAACAAAACGCGGTACAAGATATTATCAAAATGGCACAAAAATTTGGTCAACAAACAATTGCAGTAGCAGTGGAAGATGCTAACAGTTTAGCCATACTCTGGGAACATTCAGTTGATTTTGCTCAAGGGAACTACATTCAAGAGGTGCTAGAGACTCCTGATTTTGATTTTTCTGATGAGGGGTAGTCAGTTATGGTATGCACGGAGTCCAAAATTTATTTTGGGCGAGGACTCCGTGCATACCTAGCACTTACAACCATTTTACAAATACCTTCGATTTGCGCTGATAGTTATATAAAGTACGTCGTGACACTGGCAACAAATCCAAATCAGCTGCAACAAACCCCCTTTCTTGAAACCAATGAGCGGTGCGAGTTGTCAGCACAAAAATTTGGGTAATCCCATATCGAAGTGCCTCGCGTTCCAAAAAAGCCAATAAAGCATCACCCCTATTCGCACCATGATAATTGCTATGTACTGCTAAACAAGCCAGCTCTGCCATTTTTTCCTCAATAAAAGGATACAAAGCGGCACAAGCAATAATCATGCCATCTCTTTCTTGCACCGTAAAATATTCAAGCTCAAATTCCAATTTTTCACGGGAACGGCGCACCAAAATCCCTGCCTCTTCTAAAGGTCTAATCAGTTCAACTATACCGCCGATATCATCTATAGTGGCTTTACGAAGGTGTTCAAATAAATCCGTGCTAATCAGTGTGCCTATACCATCGCGAGTAAATAACTCCTGTAATAAAGCCCCCTCAATACCTCGCGAGACAAGATGCACCCGCTCTATACCGTTTTGGCATGCCCGCACTGCATTAGTCAGTTGCCTTTTACACTCTAAATCTTGCTCATTTTCCAACCAGCATTGCACCTCAGACAGCGTTAATTGCCGTACCAATTGCCCACTATCGTCAAATAATCCCCCATTTTCTGTCAAACAAATCCATTTAGCCGCTCGTAAAGCAATAGCAACCGCTGTTGCAACATCTTCTGTCAGCAAATTAAAACTTTCTCCTGTGGAAGAATAACCTATTGGCGTAATCAGCACGATACAACCTTCATCAAGTTGGCGCATAATCGCGGTGGTATCGACGCGGCGGACTTCCCCTGTATAACAATAATCCACCCCATCACGCACGCCAACGGGACGTGCGGTAATAAAATTACCTGACGCTGTGCGGATGCGGACATCAGCAGTCGGGGAATTGCTCAAACCCATTGACAAAAGGCTTTCAATTTCCGCGCGAACTTCCCCACAAGCGGCCTTGACACAACGAAGCGCTACGTCATCAGTAATACGCATGCCATTGACATAGCGTGATTGTCGCCCAAGCACTTGTAAATTTTGCACAGTTTGTGGGCGGATGCCATGTACCAATACGATACGTATACCTAAACTGCTTAACAACGCAATGTCATGAATCAAATGGGAAAAATGAGGACTTTGCACGGCTTCCCCCCCAAAGCAAATCACAAAAGTACGCCCGCGGTGAGCATGGATATAGGGCGCTGCGCTGCGAAACCAGTCAACAAATTGCTGGGTGTCATTAATAGTTTCAGTCATTTTAGCCATTTTTTGTTTTTTTGGGGCACAAAACAATTGACGATTATTAAAAAACGGTTAATACTTTATTATAAGCCAATTTGCTCGTGGGCAAATTAAATTTTCATATTGCTAGGACACACATCATGACAGTCAGAATGCCGATACGACCAACAGTTCGTCGTTATAATGATCGAGAATCATCAACCCAGCTGCGAGAAGAAAATTCTCGCTTGAAAACGGATATTTCACGATTGCGAATTGAGAAAGCACAATTACGAGATGAAAACTTACGTTTGCGAAAAGAAAATTCGCAATTAAAAGAAGAATTGTATTTCATCCATGAAGAACTCGACGAGGAGCGAGACAGATCTGAGGTAAAAGATATTGAACTTGCTAAAAATAACACCTTGTACCACATGCTGGAAGAAGAGCATTTAAGGCTTCACTTTGATTGATAGGCAATAATCAACTGTGTTAGAATATCTATCATAGGTTGCAACCGATTTAACGCAATAAACTCATCAGGCTGATGAGCTTGTTCAATATCACCAGGGCCCAAAACAATAGTCTCCATGCCCAACGCTTGTAAAAATGGTGCTTCTGTGCCAAAGGCAACAGCCTCAGCGGAGCGTTTCGTCAAACGCTCCGCGACTTGAACAATTTCAGCTTGACTAGAGGTTTCCATCGCTGGAATGCCCTCAAACAATGGCACAAATTTGATCTCTAAACCACTCCCCTTTAAAACGTGATGCACACGTTGTCTAAGCAAAGCCCGTAATTCTTCCAAATCCATACCCGGCAATAGGCGCAAATCAAGATGTAATTCACAGTCTGCACAAATACGATTAGGATTATCACCACCACGAATATGTCCAAAATTCATAGTCGGCACCGGTACTTGAAATGACGGATCCATAAAGGCGGCTTGTAATTCGCTACGCCATTTTAACAATTCCCCTATGACTTGATACATCCCTTCCAAGGCACTATTACCCAACGCTGGATCGCTAGAATGTCCAGATTGTCCCCGTAAATGGATGGCTTCCATAAAAATCCCTTTGTGCATACGCACTGGGCGTAATCCTGTTGGTTCTCCTATGACAGCATAACGTGCTTGAGGTCG
>CAYFOB010000161.1:0-914 GCA_964344525.1 uncultured Thiomargarita sp. | reverse complement strand
TTCTTCATCTGCTGTGGCGAGAATGATTAAGGGCTGTGATAATGGGGTGGGAAATTGTGCAACCGCAGCCAGGGCAAGCGCAAAAAATGCTTTCATATCCGCAGTCCCCAAACCATACAAACGATTATCGGCTTCAGTCAAACGAAATGGATCATGCTGCCAACGCCCTGTATCATAAGGCACAGTATCAGTGTGCCCAGCCAATACTAACCCGCCTTCGCCGCTGCCCAAAGTAGCCAATAAATTAAATTTGCCCGGATGATTTGGCACTGGTAAAATTTCGCTGTTAAAACCTAAATCGTTGCACCAATTAGCTAATCGCTCAATGACTGCCTGATTACTTTGATCTTGCGCTGGATTGACACAACTCACAGATGGGATTGCAATTAATTCGCTGATCATTGTCAGCAGCTTTGGGCTTTTAGCAGTCATAAGTTGACTCCAGAAAATTCCCTCAAGAAAAGAATAAAATCCTCTCTTGAGTAGGAATTTTAAAATGTGTTATTATTTGCCAGTATTACTGTTGCTGTGATAACTTTCACTTTCTTCACCACAATGCCCACTGCCGAACATCAATAAAAATCCCAATGTAATAATAATCATCCATATAAAAGTTGGCACGTTTGGAGTAAAAAGATATAAAATGCCACCACTAATAATAAGTATTAGCCCACTGGTTAAGCATATTAATCCACTTAAAATTTTCATGGTTTAACCTTTTTTTGAATATTCATTGTTGTCATTTTAATCACGTTTGCGACTTATGTGCAACAAGTGCCAAAAGATTAGATTATTGATATATATTTAATTAAATATACGCTTTACCATAATTAGAATAATACCCTTAATTTTTGAAAGAAATTATACTCAGAACGTTCAGATTTTCGGTTTTCATAGCCGTCAAAAGTAGTCTA
>CAYFOB010000160.1:0-8049 GCA_964344525.1 uncultured Thiomargarita sp. | reverse complement strand
ACTAATTCTGTGCCCCAATAAGCTGTTAAAGGCTTAATCGGTTTACTACGAAAACGTCCAAACAGTGAACCCCGTCCTAAAATTTCCCGTCCTAAAATACTCATCACCGAACCTGTGACAAAATGGGGACACGTCGGCGATTCCACCGCATTTTGCATATAACCAACCACATCAAACTTATATTGGGGCAAGCGTGTATTTTGAAATTCGTCTAAAAACATGACGATAGTACTGTCATCATAATCGGAAATTTGACGCGGAAAATTGACGGCGACTTGTTCTGGAATGATAATATCTCGTTTTTCCAGAAGGGCATCAAGAAATTCGAGTGAACCTTTAAATCCTCTTGTGATGGTTAGCTTTTCTTTTACAATTTGTTTTAATTGAGGCACTTCAACGCTTGGTTTTAAAATATCTAGATTACGCACACGAAAAGCCACATACCAACGAAGGAAATTTTCGACATATTTCGCCGCAAAATCCCAACGATCTTCAAAGGTATCTGGAAAAGTGTAATAAACGGGCACCACTGCTTCTGGATCCCTGTGATCCTGTTCAAAGAACAGTCGATTAACGACTCGTTTAAAAATTTCCGTTTTACCCATCCGACGTGGACCCAACAAGACGGTGGAACTGGTGCGGCGCCTTTTGGCTTTCAAAGCCGCTTGATATAGGTAGTCGAGAAATTCTTGACGATCTGTATAAATTTCTTCTTGTACAGTGGGTTTAACAGCCCAATTAGATTGAATTTGACTCATGGTACATAATCCTCGTCAATCAATGGAATCCAAAGTTTAGTTTGGCTGTTTCAAAATACATATCAATCACAGTTCAAAGCCTGTAAAATAAAGTACAAAACATTAACTATATTACTTAAAAGTCGCCCCCAAGTCAATCCATCTTATCAAAGTCAGCAATTCTGTTTCTGTTAAATCCGCTGGGTGTCTATTTGTCTCAAAAGTAGACCCTTCAATACCATTGAATTTTTGACCCATGATTTTTTCTATTAAGGGACTTTCTATCGCCAATGCTTCACGTTCATTAATGTATTTTTTATCAGCATGATTGCCGCTGGCAGGTTCTCTTAATTGATGGAGGGATTCATAAGCGACTGTATAATTTGCTGTGGGTGTGCCTCTTAAATCCAAATCACTTGCACTGTGATGACACGAAACACAGTGCTTGTCTAAAATGGGTTGAATATCCCTTTTAAAATCAATCGAAGACGTTTCTTTTGTCACAAAAGGCGCCTTTTGTTCGTTCAGGGCATTATCCCAATTCGCCATCACCCGAGAGGCGGCAGAAACCAGTTCAAAGGGTCCAACACCATCAGTTTCTTTGCCCGTCAAACTGCCATGACAGCCAGAACAGCGCGTGGTGAAAATTGATCGTGGAATTGAAAAGGTCAATTTTTCTCCTGGTTGCACATAAAACCATCGGTTCATGGAATGTAACGCCATCTTATGGCGATTTAGTCCTTGAATAATCAGTGGCACATTGGTTGGCACTTCAGTATAAAAAGAGCCGTCCGGTGATAATGGGATTTCTGCGACAATGCGTTTTTGGGTATGAATTCCCAGGCTGATTGTGGTAGCAAAAGGGTCATCTCCTTTGACAGGGACTAAATCTTTTTGATGGGGCGGCACTTGCATAATGATGCGGACATAATGATATTTGTGATCTTCATCAATGGGCTCCTGTTCACGGAAATTTCTTGATCCCACCGGGGCAAAATGTGTCAAAAATGATTGCAATAAAGGATAATCAAAGCAAACGATCTCGGCTGCCGTTTCTGGCGGCGCACGTAATACCCCATTAATGCGTTTCGGTTTGGCGGTTTTAATAAATTTTTGATGGGTATGGGCTTTTTCCTTTAATCGCACCATAATTGGGCGGGGCGAATATTCGGCAAATTGGGTTGTTGAAGCGATGCGTTGTAACGTCTTAGTGCCCGTACTTTGCCCATCTTCTGATTGCAGAGATTTTTCAAAGCTTATCAAATAGATATCCCAATCTGGGTTAGCATTTGGATCCAGATGATTGATAGGGCTGTGGACGTGTGCGGTCAAAATTTGACCATCGGCTAAGGGAAAAGGATCGCGAAAAGCACCGCCTGGTGAAATACCTGTGGCAGTCACCGCATTTTTTCCCGTTTCAGGAAAAAACGGTAATTGAGCAGGCAGAAATCGTGGTGGAGATGAATAATTCGCTTTGATCTGTGGAAAAGGAATGTTATCAACTGGATTATTAGGTTCAATGTTGACGCCAAAGCCGTGATCAACCAAAAACAGCAGACCCCCCCCCCAATAATTTCTAGGATCCAATGCAACACGTATTTCTAATCCAGAGGGTAATTCCCGTGAGTCTGCATAAATCGGATAGCGAGAGCGATTCCCGCCCTGTATGTGATAATCAAAGCCACCGGCGTGAACGCGAAAAATAGCGCCATTAAACACAGGACGATCTGCTTGATAACCGATATTGCGAACTGATGTAAACATAACCTCACCGGTGGTACGCATGGTCGGGCGTCTTTCTTGGGCGTTGGTAAATGTCATACGGGTTTGTTCAAAACCTTTATGGGGCGTCAAACGCCAGATATCATAAGCCGACAAGTTTTTTGCCTCTCGTTTTTCAATCACATAAACCATATGTTGATCAGGCTTAAAAGGCAAGGGGCGATCTAAAACCAATTGCGAGCCAACAACACTTTTTTCATCAGCCAAATGTTGCACGATGGTTCGCCATTCTCCTTCGCCTGGACCATCAACAATATACAATCTTCGACCTGTCAAGGTGCCCGGTGCCTCAGTTCTTTCATAGTCAATAATGGTTTTTAAATCGCCAGCGTCTGCCTCTCCCAAAAGTCCCCACGTATCTGAAGCTGCATAATGCCCCATTTCGTTAGAGGCATAAGCAACAGAAACGTCACTGAGAACAGTCTCCTTTTCGCCAGGTATATAAATAGGATCAATATGATGAACTAAGGTGCCATCTTCTAAACGCGCAGGGCTAAAACTGATTTGTCGAAAAGTGCTTGCGTTGAGATTATCGTCCAATAACAATTCGTAGAGGCGGAATCCAAGCGCTTTTTGAGTCCGCATGGAAAAAACAATGGCTTTGCCATCATAACGAACATCAAGCGATTGTATTTCGACGGGGTGTTCTGGATGAAATTGGCCCGTCAAATTTGTTGGTACGTTTTGAGTGTTTTCGAGCGTTTCTCCTTTTCCAAGTTTTAACAGATAAATGTCAGAACCAGCGAAAAAATCGTTAAAGTCAAAAAATTGACGCGGTGAGTGCTTGGGAGCTCTGATAAAAACCATCCCTTGTACATATCCTAATTGCTCTTTTGAAACGGCTAGCTTTTGACTTAAAGCCTCTTTTTCGAGTTCCAACCATTCGATCAAGATTTGGACATCCTTATCATCATACGACTCAAAAAAGAGGTCATTTCCACCGCGCTGATGCACACCGCCCTGACTGATAGGCAAGTTTTTGACTAAAAGACGACTGCGCTTAACATCACCGCCCAGATTAGCAAAACGGCTGACAGTGCCCAGCATTTTTTTGTGGTTAGCCAAAACCATTTGAGTGGAAAAGCCCTCTAAAAAGGTTTTACTTGGATCAGTCACTGGTAAAGGGGGGAGTAGTTTTAGATCATTAAATACCTGAGGACCATGGCATGAGGACAAAAAACAACTATTTCTGCCCATAACCCCTAAAACATTGTCTTTAAAAAATTGGATTTCTTTAGGCAAGGATTTAGGTGGTAAGGGATGTTGGGCAATTTCTGTCGCTACCCAATGACTTAAGGTTTTATAATCAGGATCATCGGTGGAATAGAAAATATCCAAACCTCTATGAGGCATCCCCCCAAACTCCTCAGCCAGTGGCACCCTGAGCAGGGGACTGAAATTTTCAGTTTCCCTATAATCAATGCGGGTTGAATGTGCTGGATCATGTCCCCGCGTGGCTTGATATGAGGTGATTAGTGAATGCTGAGGAATCGTTCCTTTAACAGGATCAATTGGAAAATAGAAAGCCTCAGCAGGATCCTTTTTGATAAATTCTTCATAATCCACGCCATGACATGAAATGGCACACCGTTTTTCTAGGATTGGTACAACTTTTGTCCGAAATTCTTGAAAAGAGGCGGATTCAGAGTTCGTTGGATCAGTGCAAGCTTGAAGTAAGATTAAAAACAGTAAAATTGTTGGGTATGTTTTCTTAAACATAGTTTTTTTTGTCTGAATCAACTACGGGAATGAGTTATAAGTACCCGTTCACAAGTTTTCACACATTTTGGAGTCCAAAGCTTAGCGAAGGGCATGGGTTTCCTTCGCTAAGCTTTGGACTCCAAAATACATGAAAATTCATGGTTCAGTACTTAAAAGCGGATAAAAACCAGGTTGCTTTATCCCTTCTTAAATATAATCCTTGTAGTTCTTCGCAGTTTTTTGAAATAAGGTCGTTTCCGTTATAGCCCCAGAAGGACAAACTTCAGCACAATCTCTACAATGAACACAGGAAGATTCATCCACTCGACGATTATCGTCAAATGCCATGCTTACAAATGAACCTTTTCCAACGCGGCTTATCACTTTTCGATCATGACAAATCCGAATACAACGATCACAATGAATACAAAGGTGAGGTTTGATATATAAATATTCGGATGATAAGTTTCGTTCTTCAAGCACAGGCGGGGCAGCAAAACGGCTTGAATGAACACCAAGCTTGCGCCCTAAATTTTCCAATTCACAATTTTCATTATGGCATTCTCCATGTTCGGCTAAAATGAATTCCATAATGATTTTACGATTTTTTGTCACCACCTCGCTGTTCGTTTGAATTTTCATACCCTCCTTAACAACTGTAGAGCAGGCAGAAATTAGTTTTTTTTTACCTTCAAGCTCAACGAGGCAAAGGCGGCAGACAGAACGTGGATGATGTCCAGGCAAATTGCAAAGTGTTGGAATAAATGTCCCCACTGTTTTTGCCGCTTTCAGAATAGTGCTGTTGTTTTTAACCGTTACGGTTTCACCATTTATAGATAGTGTCGTCATTTAACCACCTTCTCCTGTGACCTCTTTTCGCCAATAGCGCAAAACCGATAAAATTGATCTCGGTGCGGCTGTTCCAAAACCGCAACTTGATGATATTTGCATAGTGTCAGCCACTTCTAAAAGCAAAGAAAGATCATTTGCGTTGCCCTGAATTAAATTTTCCCATAAACGTGCCATTTCTCTAGAACCCCCCCTGCATGGCGTACATCGTCCACAAGATTCTTCCATAAAAAACCGTGCCGTTTGTAATGCTTCTTCCAACAAATTGGATGATTGAGACAATATTTGGATCGCCCCACTTCCAAGCATCGCGCCTGCTTTGGATAAGCTCTCATGGTTATACGATAAGTTTGCACAGGAGGGAGGCAGAAATCCCCCTGAAATTCCGCCAACAAAAAAGGCTAATAAATTTTCATCGTTTTTTAAACCACCACCCAATGTCATTATTTCGCCCAGTGATATCTCTCCAGGCGATATTTCATAAACCCCCACATTTTTAATAGCACCCGAAAGTGAAATTAATTTTGGAACAGTTTTTGACCATTCAGGGGCAAGAATAATTGGCAACCATGATAAAGTTTCTACATTGTGGATAAGGGTCGGATCTCCCCAAAGTCCATTTTCCGTCGGAAAAGGCGGACGCAGCTGGGGTTCTGCCCGTTTGGATTGGAGATATTGAATTAACGCGGTTTCTTCTCCACAGATATACAAATCCGGTTCTGGACCCTTTACGACTTCCATCTTGAAAGGCATATCGCCAAAGTGTTGTTGAAATTTATCAATCGCCTCCTTCACCTGCTTTAAAGCGGATTGATAGCGAGAATTGATCACAATATAAATATGATCAGCCTCAACTGTATAAGCGGCTATTGCAACCCCTTCAATCATTGTTGTCGCATGGTTTTGCATTAAGTAGCAATCCTTAAAAGATTGCGGTTCTCCCTCAAGCCCATTCACTATTAGCAAGCGGGGATGTTGATTGTTGTGGAATGATCGCCATTTTGAAAAAACGGGAAAATGTGCTCCCCCACATCCTTTTAAACCCACTTGCTCTATTTTTTTCAAAATATTCTCTCTGATTCCACTATTCAATATCTGGCGGAAAACGGAAAACGCTTTTGTATAGTTTTCAAAATGGGGCACCTTAATACCTTTAGGATATTTTGGTTTTTGTGATTTCATCTGAGCAGCAGCACCAGCTTGTGTCGCAGCGTAAAAAGAGTGGGTGCTATATATTTCGCTTAAGCTGTTTTCTGTTGCTTGTTTTATCAAGCTCTCAGGTAGCGAATTGACACTAGAAATGGCATTTTGACCGGATTTTCCTTTCCGTTTAAAAACGCTATCCAAAAAAGGCACCGTTAAATTCATAATCAATATGCCATACATCTCAACCCCTTGAATTGACGTATAGAATTTTCCTAACACCCCAAGAATAGCAGCACCAACACCAAAAAGAATGCATCCCCACCGTGTGCCGGGTATTGTTGCCGGATCAGAGGCAAAAAAGATAGCGCAAAATAAAGTGGAACCACCAAATAAATAAATAACAGGATTTTGGAACCACGGCGCGTGTCCCACAATATCTGCCGTGGGGGGTAAAACAAGTACTATCAGGATGACAGTGATAATCATCGAAATAGCCGCTTCCCATTTAAGAACAACATAACGCAAAAGCAGAAACCCCAGCAAAAGTAGGAGAAATGTATTTGTTTCCCCAATAGCGCCTTGCGTCAATCCAAAAAAAACATCAAAAAATTCTGGCGGCGCAAATCCCCCAGCCCCTTTGGAAAGTACACTGGCGGATGATACCATGTCAACAGCCGGCTTTGGCGGATCAATCGTCTCCAAAATACCCACAAACGTTCTGCCTAAAATGGCTGGGTTAAATAAGGTGCGTTGCATCTGAATAAGCAAATGTTTCCCGATATATTCCGCAACCAATGCCCCTGCAATAATCATATAGATGGGGGTTTCGGCTCTTAGCGTTAATCCAAGCAATAAGCCCGTAATGATACTGCCCGGATGAATGCGCTGATAAGATTCATTTCTTAAAACCCTGAAAATGACTCCAAAAGCCATACAACTCAATACGGATAGAGACACTACAAACAATGCCCGTGCACCAAAGTGATAAGTTCCGAACACCAATAGGGGCAACAAGAGCAAAATTACACTCCATTTTGCCCCCAAGTTGGCGCGTACTTCTAAAATTTGGCTGTCTATTTTATTTATTGTTGGGTAAATTGGCATGAAGTTCTTTCCATCGCAAGAGTTCGGTTTTCGCATCATTTTCCCAGGGAGAAACCTCAGCAAGCATGTGGCATTTTGTACATGCTGATACGAAACTTTGGTGACAAACGAGGCAACTTGAAGGACGAATGCGTCCTAATAAAATATGACGCGCCATACCACTGACAAAGCTCTCAGTATGGCTTTCTGGCATACGATTATGGCATGCTTGGCAAGTGCTAATCTCATGGCAAGCGTAACATTTGATTGAAGTGAGCTCAGAGATTCGCCCATGCGTATATCTGCGAAATTGTACACTATGGTATTTAGGAGAAGCCATTATTGCAGGATCTTCTTGGCTATGACATTCCAAACATTCTCCTTGTTTCCGCCATTCGTGATGATTTTGTGAGCTCACCTTAATCGAAATAAGGATGATAAGGCCAATTAATGTAATGATTAAAATGATTTTGTTCATAGATTGATATATCTATGTATGAGGTAATGGCAAAGAATAAATCGTCTTCTTGGCTATGACACTCCAAACATTCTCCTTGTTTCCGCCATTCGTGATGATCTTGTGATCTCGTAGTGAGCTTAATAGCAATAAATATGATAATGCCAATTGATGTTGTGATTAAAATTTTACTGACGTGATTTTTCGTTCCGCTCATTCCCGAAACTTTGGCGTTATTTAGTTCAGGGAAATCCACGTAGCTCCATTTTTATTTCGTGTCCATTCCTAACCAAT
>CAYFOB010000159.1:0-8069 GCA_964344525.1 uncultured Thiomargarita sp. | reverse complement strand
TAAACGGCAGGCCTGCTTTTGACTTATCCTTTTTTAAAAGTAATCCTTGTAGTTATTCAGCTTCATTCCACAACAAAACGGATTTATCTTGGATACTAGGGCTTGTCTAAGATAAATCTTGGACTCAAAATTTTGACGACAAACCATGGCCAACATTTTCTCTCTTCCAATTTGGACCGTTCGTTTGACGGCTTCAGAAGGACTCAAGCTTGTTTCTCCTTTACTCATTCCAGAAGCCATCACTGCCAATGAATCGCCTGCCACTTTTGCAAAAGCCCTTATCAACAGCTTGGAAGAGAACAATCTCAAGCAAGGGATGTATTTGGAAATGCTCCGGTATGCGCCCAATTTTTCTTTGCTTTGTTCGCAATTGACGGTTTCTTTATCAGCGTTCCGCAAACATCCTTTGTATCCAGCGTTGACACTAACGTTTGACTATTTTTATACCCAACTCCCCAATGAATATTATTTGGGATTTGTACCTGTCTTGGGTATTGAAGGTTATGCTGAAACGCCTGATGAACTTGTTACAGTATTACAAAATACCATTGAACTTGAGTTTGCGCGTAAAAAGCGTTATTCTAATGTGCGGGATTTAATCACTATCCAGTGGTATAAAAAAATAGAGGTTGAAAAATATCTTATAGAAACCCGTTTTCATAGCTTATCGGAGCTTGCCAAGTTACATAAAGGGCGCGAACGACAATGGTTGCCAAAAATGGCGCAGCCATTAAAGCGCCAATCGCAGCGTCGTTGTTTTGGGCGCGATACTGAATTTGAGCAAATGTTACGCGCTTTGACGGGTCGATATAGCCGTAATATCTTGCTAGTAGGACGTGCAGGTGTCGGTAAGAGCGCATTGGTGGAAGAAGTGTATCGCGTGGGCGTGGCGCAAGGTTTGGGTGCACTCAAGTTTTGGGAAACGACTGCGGCACGTATGTTGCAAAAATTGACCATTGAGACGGGTTGGGAAGAATCGTTGGGACAAGTGTTAGAAGAGCTCAACCAACGTGGTGATATTCTTTATGTGCGTAACCTGGCTCAATTGTTTGAAGTTGGGGCTTATGTGGGTAATCCCATCAGTATGGCTGAATTTATGCGCGAATCATTGGCGCTGGGTAATGTGCGTATGATCAGCGAATGCACCGACGAAGAATTTGCAAATATTGAGGCACGTGCACCGGGCTATACCAACCTATTTCAAGTGCTGCGCGTTGAACCACCCCCAGTCGCACAACAGTTTAATATCGTGCAACGCCGTTTGCGTGTGTCTCATCCTCAACAAGTCATACCAAAAACAGGCATTGAGGAAACCTTACGGTTGCAACATCGTTATGCCCTGTATTCTGGTTTTCCGGGCAAAACGGTGCATTTTTTAGAATCACTTTTAAATCAAGAAGAGATCAAAAAATCGGTTTTGGATCGTGAAGGGGTAGTGACACGGTTTTGCGAAGAATCAGGTATGCCCCGTTTTTTGGTAGATAGCCAGTCTACTTTGAAATTTGACGATTTGTTACAATTTTTCAAATCACGTTTGTTTGGACAAAATGCCGCTATTGATATTGTGGTTAACTTACTCGCTTCTGTCAAAACCCGCCTGACTCGTCCAGGCAAGCCAATCGCGTCCCTGTTATTTGTTGGACCCACCGGGGTTGGTAAAACCGAGTTAGCCAAAGCACTTGCGGAGTTTATGTTTGGCGATAGTGAGCGACTTATTCGCTTTGATATGAGTGAATTTTCTGATGAAGTGGCAGTATTACGTTTAGCAGGTGATGTGTCAGCAGGTGGACAGGGATTATTAACTGATAAGGTGAGGCAGCAACCCTTTTCTGTCGTCTTATTTGATGAATTGGAAAAAGCCCATTTTGCGTTTTATGATTTATTATTACAGGTGATGGGCGAAGGACGTTTAACTGATGCACGGGGACAAGTGGCTGATTTTTGCAGTAGCGTGATTATTATGACTTCTAATATTGGGGCTGGTGTCAGTCGTCAACGTAGTCCCGGCTTTCACGAAACAAATCGCAGCCATGATGCCCTACATCAACACTATTTACATGCGGTACAACAATTTTTCCGTCCTGAGCTATTCAATCGCTTAGATCAAGTGATACCATTTAACGTGCTGGATTTGAGTGTTTTGCGTCCCATTGTGCGCCGCGAACTTGATAAAATCAAGGCGCGAGATGGTTTGCGAACACGCGATGTGGATTTACAAATTGATGATGCGGTGATTGATTATCTTGCTGAAATCAGCTGTGATAGCCATTATGGCGCTCGCCAGTTACAACGTGGTTTGCATGAGCGAGTTGTGATTCCACTGGCAACAACTTTAAACCGTTATCCCTTTTCAACGTCAATGAAAGTGACGATTAGCAAAGGCGAAGATGGGTTAGCGTTTAAAACGATGATACGTACCCAAAAAGCGCGTGCTGATCAAACTTTGCCTGATAGCAAATGGACTTTACGAGAACTCACAACAACTGCAACTAATGCCCGTCGTTTAGCACAAAAAATTAATGATGGTAGTGCTATGAATCAATTGTGGAGTAATTGGGATATTTTAGAACGTGATCGTCGTCGCATGGGAGAAAAATTTTGGCAAGATTTTTCAATGGCGCAGGAATATGGTCTGTTGCATAAGCGCATGGAAAAGGGCAAAACGCTATTACAACAAATCGAAAATATCGAAAGTGATTGTACGATAACCTTCATTGGTATCAATGCGTCTGTAGACAAACTCGCAGAGGCTTTGTTTGATTGGGAAAAGGCGCATGCTGCATGGCAGGTAGAATTGTTAAATATTGTACATCCAGAGATGGGACAATGTGTGCTAGGTATCTATGGGGCGGCTGAGTATTTAATTGAAGTTTCAAATATATTTAGTCACTTTGCTAAAAATCATGATTGGACAGTCACAAGTCGTGCAGTGTGGTTAAAGGGAGAGGGCTACATTTATACAAACGATTTTGAGACACAGAAACGGGGCAAATTGGTAGGTCATGAAATTCAGATTGTAGGTGCAGGCGCTACACTTTATTTTGCTCATGAAGAGGGGGTACATACTTGGAAGGATCGTGAGCAAAAAACGCATCCTTATGCGGTTTTAATCATGCAAGGACCCATGAGCAAATTTAAAACACCACAAGGCGTGCATCGCAAAAAATTCATAGAAGATATCGAAAAAAGACGCGAATATTGGAAAAATGGCTTTTTTGATCATATTGAGAAAACAACACATATGGGCTCAAATTGGCAGCCGGTGCTAAATAAGCAATTGGACAAGGCTTTTAATGAGCGGTTACGGGGAGTGCTTTGTGGAGAATTGACAGAAATTGATTTACCCACTATGGATGATAATTTTCAATTTGATTCTGATGTTCCCTTTTGACAACGGGATAATGGTTTTATTATGGCAATCCATCAATACACCTATCAAGCTTGTGATATTGAGGGCAAAATTATTGAGGGGCAATTGAGCGCCGAAAGTGAGCAAGAAATCGTCGCAACATTACAAAGTCGGCAATTGATACCTCTTAAAGTCGAAGAACAAGCTGAAAGCACTAGCCTATTCAAGCGGCAATCTATCACTGGTCGTGATCTCATCGACTTTACCAATGGACTTTGCACCCTCGTCGAGGCACGGGTACCTTTAGATCGCGCCTTGGGGCTACTTGAAAATATCACTGATAAGCGAGTTGTGCAGGAGCTGATTGAAGATTTACGTCGTGATGTTAAGGAGGGCAAGAGTTTAGCCGATGCGCTACAAATGCGCCCAGATATTTTTTCACGTATGTATGTTAATATGGTCCATGCGGGGGAAGAGGGGGGGATTTTAGAACAATTATTGCCTAAACTGGCTGATTTTCTAACAGCAGCCGAGGAGGCTAAGCGCACCATTTTGTCTTCTTTGATTTATCCTATTATTCTCGCCATTGTCGGTTTTTTAAGTGTGCTATTGTTAATGGTATTTGTTGTGCCATCTTTTGCGACGCTGTTTGAGGATATGGGTCCAAACATGCCGCCTGCCGCCGCTTTTTTGTTGGGTTTGAGTGATTGGTTAAAAAGCTATGGGTGGACTTTGCTTGGTTTACCTGTCGCATTGTGGCTTTACCTGCGCTGGATGAATGCCACCCCGGAACGGCGTTTGCGACGCGATGAAAGCAAGCTATCTTTGCTGATATTTGGTCGTTTAATATTACATGCTGAATCGTCGCGTTTTTGTCGCACGCTGGGGGCATTGCTGGGGGCTGGTATTCCACTGTTAAAAGGTTTACATATTGCAAAAGGCGTGATGGAAAACCAAGCCCTCGCCAAGAGCCTTGCTCAAATTGAAGAAGCGGTGCGGGGGGGGGTGAGCTTAGGAAAAGCCTTAGTTAATGATGGAAAATTTCCTGTGCTGTTGGCACAGTTAGTGATCGTAGGTGAAGAATCCGGGCGCACTGCGGCAATTTTAAATAAATTGGCAGAAACCTTTGATGGTTATGTCAAACAACAAACATCGCGGCTGGTGACACTCATGGAACCGTTGCTGATTTTGATTTTAGGTGTGGTAGTTGGTGGGATAGTCATCATTATGTTATCTGCCATTTTCAGCATCAATGAGGTTAATTTTTAATAAAATATGTTACAAAAAAAAATATATGTCGTATTATTATGCTGTAGCGTGGTAGCAGCTTGTGGCACACCGCCTAAACGTAATTCTCCAATCAATGCCGAAGAATTAGCGCAATTACAGCCTGTTGTCAATCAACGGCAGCCAGAACAATCTGCCAATTTGCCAATAGTTGAACAGCCCCAAGCGCAACCCTTAAAGGAGGTTAATCAACTTGGGCAAGTGCCTCTCGTTCCGACACTTGCTGAGCAAACATTAAATTTGTCTGGAAATGAGACTGTTGAGCTCAATTCTGAACAAGCGTCTTTGCGTTCTATTATTGAAGAAATTGCGGTTCTTTTGGAATTAAACGTCGTTATTGATCCGTCCATTAGTGACCAAATCACTCTACGTTTTTCTGAAGAAAACCCAATAAGAAAAAAGGATTTATGGCCCTTATTGCAATTATTGTTAAGCGATGCCGGTGTTACCATGACCAAAAGAGGGAATGTCTATCATTTTAAAAAGACAGGCGCTTCAAAATTACCAGGGGCTATTGGAATAACGCCTGAGACATTGACCAACAGCACATCGCCCGAAGTTTTACAAATTACCCCACTGCGCTATCTCACAGCTGAAGCCGCTCAAACGCTTATCAATCCCTTGATACAGCCAAAAGGGCATATTATTACGCTGCCTAGCTTAAATGTGATTGGTATTGTTACCACACCACAACACTTAAAGCGCATCAACAATTTGCTTCGTATTGTTGATGCAGACCCTTTTTTGCATCGGGGTATGCGTTTATTTCGCTTGTTCAATTCTAAAGCGACGGAGGTACAAGCAGAATTAGAGAAAATACTCAAAGCCCTCTACGGTAAAACGCCACCCACTTATGAAGTGGTTGGCTTGGAGCGCATTAATGCCATTTTAGTGATCGCGCCACCCAACAGTGGTTTTAATGAGGTGGCGTTGTGGGTTGATATTCTTGATGAAAGGAGCGAGGAAAGCGGAGAACAGGTATTTATTTACAAAGTTAAAAACTTAGAAGCCAGTAAATTAGCCTCAACCTTGTCAAATGTTTTTAAAATTGACAAAAAAGCGGCTGATAATAAAAATAGACAGCAACGCAATCAAAGTCAACAATCGTCTGGTCCCCCTGGCGCAAGGGGCGCGACTTCCCGTACTGGCACCACACAGGTTTCCGCAGAATTAAACGTCACTCTTGTTGCAGATGAAAGTACCAACAGTTTGTTGATACGTGCGACTCCGCGTGATTATCGTCAATTATTAGAAACGATTTATCTACTTGACCAGGTGCCTAAAGAAGTGATGATTAATGTGGTGCTTGCCGAAGTGAAGCTCACTAAGGCTACCCAATTTGGTATTGATTGGCATGCCCTTTTTATTAAAAATCATGGGACCATTGGTTCAAATGTCCAGGTACCTACAGGTAACTACCCTGTCGAGGGTGGGGAGGCTTCTGCTCTTAGCGGTTTTTCTGGACTGACCATTAATTACCTATCTGGGGGGGTGGATGCTGTGTTAAATTTAGTGGCTTCAAACAATGAGCTCAGTCTCTTATCACGCCCCTCTCTTTTGGTACGCAACAACGAAGAGGCTTCAATTAATATTGGTTCCAACGAGCCCTTTTTGAGTGGGGTTAATAGTTCTACAGTCAATAATCAGATATTGTCTAACGATGTGCAGTATAAAGACACCGGTATCACTGTCAAAGTGAGTCCCCGCATCAACGATGATGGGATTATTAACATGAAAATTTATCAAGAATTATCACAGCTCGGAGAACCCAGAACGGCACAAAATTTGCAGTCGTTTATTCAACGTAAAATAGAAACGTCCGTTGTCGTGCGTGACGGTAGCGCAATCATCATAGGTGGCTTAATTCAAACGATTGAGCGCGACAATCAACAAGGCATTCCTGTTCTCAAGGATATACCAATCATTGGCAGTTTGCTGTTTTCATCAATTGACCAAAATTTGGAACGCACAGAGCTGGTACTTATTATTGTTCCCCAAATAGTCAACCCGGAGGCAGATAATAGTCCATTGGTGCAACACTTTAAACAACGCCTACAAATGGTTTCAAAGTTATTGAATAAGCAACATGTTTTAATGGATGAATTACCTGCCCCCCCAACACAACCCATGAGAAAACAAAAATTAACAGATAAGCCCAACGTACAAGTCATGCCACCCAATTACTAACATTATTCAAATTGAGGAGTTTTTATGAAAAAATATTTTTTGCTAATTGCAACCATGACCTTGTTGGTAGGTTGTGGACAGAGGCCCATACCAATTGCCACCTCTTATGCAAAAGTGGCGCAACAAAAAATGCAGTCCGCTCACCATTGGGATGTTTTGGCTTATGATGTTGCTCAACGACTCACAAAAACTATAAACATCACTTTTCCTAATGCAGCCATTAAACCCCCTTTAGTTATCAAGAGCAGTGATGAGAAAAATGCAAGCCCATTTGGTAAAGCGTTTTTCAATTTGTTGACCACCAGGTTGGTACAACAAAAATTGGTTGTCTTGGAGGATGATGGTGAAAACGAAGATCGTTTGGTTGTTGAGTATGACATGCAGGCAGTTGAGCATAAAGATCGTAACCGATATTGGCTTCCTTGGGTGCTTACTAGACCTTTTGCCTACTGGTTGCCGGGTGAAACAAGTGCTGGTGTCATCATCACGGTGTCAGTCAAACGAGGACCACAACACATTTTTGGATATTCCCGCGTTTACTACATTAATGAAGGGGATTCCGATCACTATGATAAAGGAATAATAATCAAAACCTATTCTATGGCAGATAACCAATGATGAAACCAAGATTCACTTTACTTTATATGACCTTGCTCTTAATGGCGGGGTGTAGCTATTTTCCTACAGTAGATTGGAATTTAGTGCCTAGCAGCTATAAAGCTGCAGATGCGCTTCTGAAAGGCGTCAAAAAAGGGATTTATATGAAGCAACCCATTTTGGTGGCGAGTTTTGTTAATATTGATAACGTACAACAATCTTCTACCTTTGGACGCATGATCGCTGAACAAATCGGCTCACGCCTGGTTCAACGTGGTTACAGGGTGATTGAGCTGAAGATGCGTACCAACAACGTTTTTGTTCAAGAAAAGACAGGTGAGTTATTGTTATCAAGACAATTGCAAAATATCAGTGTTCAACATGATGCGTATGCTGTTGTTGTGGGCACTTATGGTGATGGCAAAGAAATAGTCTATGTGACTGCGAAATTAGTTCGCGCCCAAAACAATGTGATTTTGAGTTCTTATGATTACAGCCTGCCTGTTGGTCCAGTTACCAAAAAGATGTTAAGTACAGGGCGGCGGTGAATTTTGATTCAGACAATAGACATGTCCCTAAATAATTTGAACTGTGATTTATGTGATTGATCTGATTTATTATGAGGGCGCTAATGCGGATTTTTTCCTCA
>CAYFOB010000158.1:0-8090 GCA_964344525.1 uncultured Thiomargarita sp. | reverse complement strand
TTCAGGGAGCGCAATGTCAGTTGAGCCTGCCATTGGATTTTCATCGGCTGCCACTGTCAGTAAAAAGTCTTTTTTATAGCGACAAAGTACAACCCATTGAAGCCCCATTGTTTTTGGGCAATCAAAAACAAAAATATCGCCTTCTTGCGGAAAATTGGGACACTGGGATAACTCCTTTTTAAGTTGTTCTTGCTTGTGTGCAATTTCAGAATCCGCTTGGCGTAATTTATCGAGCATCGTTTTTCCCCTCATTTACAATTTAATTGAACCTAATAAAATAAATAACGTGCCTTGTTCCAAATCATTCGGATATTCGCAGCACCAGGATAAATTCAAGCATTTCCATTTTATTTTTATTGTTTAGCCAATTGGCTTTCGGCAATAATTTCTCCAAATTGGAGGAGTTGCACAATGGATTAGACGCTTACGTTAGTGATGAGCAAAAGGCACCTTCAGAGAAAAAAGTTGCACAAGCAAAACCCATGGAATCAAAATAATGAAGAGAATTTTAGACCCAGCTTGGCAGGAGGATTATCCTTAAATTTCTTTTGGTTTATTAACCGCAAGTTCCATTACTTTTGGCAAACTGATAGCATTAAATAGGGTGCGTAACATCAATTATTTAGTTAATGCTTCTTTTAACCTAATTATTAAATTAGGAAATTCTTTTAATTGCTTTCTAATTTGTTCAAACTCGAAATCTTGGCACCATTCATACAATTTTTTACCATAATCGGTGAGGTATGATATTTGATATTTTAAGCCTAAGCGCCTAAGATCATCCGCAAAGTCTTCTATATCATTCAAGATTAATGCGCTGTCATGAAATTTTTTCCAATGGGGCATCCATTTTTCCAGCGTCTTTATTAATTCAGGAAGTTTAGCCTTTTCAGAAGGTGTAAAACTTGTCAGAGTTTCACCCTCCACCGCTTTGCTCACGTGAGTTGTGTGTTTTAAATAGTGTGATAATTCATTAAGCAGGTATGGCATATTGATTGGCTTGGACAAAAAACCGTCAAATCCATGCGCTTTTATTTTTGGCTGTTCACCTATCACTGAGGCTGTTAAAGCGATTATTGGAATGTGTTGGGTACTCGGATTTTTTTTCAAGCGCTCAGTGCTCTCATAGCCATCCATCACTGGCATTCTTAGATCCATTAGAATAATAGCAGGTTGATATTCTTCTGCAATCAGTAAGCCTTGGTATCCATCTTCGGCTTCGATCACTTCCAAATTGAGTTGAGACAAGCTTTCTTGAATGAGAGCACGATTGGATTCAATATCCTCCACAACCAGCACCTTAGCAGGTTCAAAGAAATATTCAGTCACATCAAGGAGGCTATTCATTTTCTTAGCGGCTCTTGCAACTTTCACATCTTGCAAAGTAATTTCAAAAACGCTTCCTTGACCTTTTTGGCTGCGAACAACAATATGACCATTCATCATTTCTACCAATCGTTTGGTAATAGCAAGTCCTAATCCGGTGCCACCATATTTTCGGGTACTTTGCCCTTCCTGTTGTTGGAAAGCATCAAAAATCATTTTTTGCTGCTCCTCGGGAATACCAATACCGGTGTCTTCCACAGATAGGATTAAATCAATTGCATTTTCTCCTTTTTGACGTTTCTGCACATTCAGTTTGATGTATCCCTGATCAGTAAATTTGATGGCGTTACCAATCAAATTGAGTAGCACTTGTCTTAGTCTTGCTTCATCCAATACCAATGCCGGTGGCACATCAATCTCTTGGATAAATTCCAGATTTTTGTCAGCTATTTTGAGAGAAAAAAGTTGTTCTAATTCAGTGAAAATAGTTATGGGATTAATCGCTTCGTATTGAAGATTGAGTTTTCCCGCTTCAATTTTTGCCAGATCAAGTATATCATTAATCAACGTCAACAGTGTTTTTCCTGCCGTTTGAATTGAAGATAGGTAACTTTTCTGTTTTTGGTTCATCACCTGTTTTGACATGAGTTCTGAAAAACCGATGATAGCATTCATAGGGGTGCGTATTTCATGGCTCATGTTAGCCAAAAATTCGCTTTTGGCGTGGCTGGCGCTTTCGGCTTGTTCTTTGGCAATTTTTAATTTTTCTTTAGATTCTTGCAAATTTTGTTCTATCTGCTTGCGTTTTGTGATATTTGTCACAAAAGCCAATGCGCCTTGATAGTTGTCTGCTTCATCCAATATTGGATTGGTAGAAATGAGAGCAACTATAAAAGTACCATTTTTTTTGAGAAAAGTCAATTCATGTTGTTCTTTGATTCCTTGTTGACTACGTTCTATATTTTGAGTAGCTACACCACGCTTATCCATGAAATCAAATAAATGGCGCCCTAACATTTCGGCTTGGGTGTAACCAAGCATTTTGGCCATGTATAAATTAACAAAGGTTGTACACCCATCGTTGTCAATGATCCAAATTCCTTCATGTGCCGTTTCTAGCAATTTTCGATATTTCTTTTCGCTTTGTTTGAGTGCATTTTCGGCTTTTTTACGTTTTGTTATATCAAGAAAAGTGACAACATAACCAATAATTTCAGCTTTTTTCAAAATAGGATAAGCCCAGTATTCAACAGGAAAACTTGTGTTATCAGCCCTCCAAAAAAACTCGTTATCAACATGCGTTCTTTCTCCTTTTTGAAAGGATTGATAAATAAGACATTCTTGCCGAGGATAGGGCGAACCGTTTGGACGAGTATGGTGAATTGTGTTATGCATATCTTTACCTATTAATTCATCCGCACTGCTATATCCTAAAAGACTTACACAACTAGAATTACAAAAAGTACATTGCCCATCAGTATCTACACCATAAATACCTTCAGCCGTAGAATCAAGTAATAAACGAAACTTTTCCTCACTTTCTTGCAATGCTTTTTCATTGACCCAGTGTTTGGTAATTTCATTTAAAACGAGTAAAAAACCAATCACTTTGTTGTTATCATCTCGAATCTTGGTCATTTTAAAGATGTATTGAATCGCTTTGTTTTCAAAGCAGCACTGATACTCTCTTTCTCGTTTGATGACTTCTATTGCCTTTTCAAATTGGGCGTGTCCAACGGTTTCTGTTGTATGTATCTCCATAAGCCTTTGACCAATAATTTCCTCAGCAGTGTACCCAAAAATTTGTTCTGCTTTATGATTGTAGTAGGTGATTTTAAAATCAAGATCAGTCGCAATAATACCCAAATTGAGAGAATGTATGCTATTTATGAAGGCCTTTTTTTCTAAAAGAATTTGTTTTGTTTGTTGTTGCTTTGAAATGAGATCAGATAGTTTTTTTGCCAAGCTATGAAACTGTTTTTTATGTTGCGCCAGTTGGGTGATGATGATCATAAATAAAATTGTGGATTCCAACAGTATAATTAGAATGGTGATCGTTATCACCCCGACATGGACAGTTTCTGTGTGATAATGTAACCAGAGGATTGCGGTTGATAGCAAAAAAGCTGAAAGAGTGATGGTGGTTAAAATTTTGGTATGATAAGTACTCATAAGTTTTGTAGATTTGAATGAGGTTGATTCAACCAACTTTCCCAAGGAATTTCTGAATAACTACAAGGATTACTTTTAAAAAAGGATAAGTCAAAACCGACCTCTGAGCTGAGGTTTATCCTTTTTGTAATCGCTTTCCGTTATTTGCGAAGTTGAGAAGGAGAGTGCGTAACATCAGTTAAGTAAATGATGTTACGCTGCCTATTTCTAAACCCATGAATAACTACACGGATCACTTTGTCGATAGGATAAGTCAAAACCTAATTAAAACTGGGGTTTATCCCTTCTTAAAAGTAATCCCTGTAGTTATTTATAGCTGAATTTTTTCCTATTCTCTGGTTCTTGGAGTGCAAGGTTTACTTGCACTCCAAGATGCTATCAAGCTTCTGCTGGTTTCTTCAAAAGATGATAGCCCAAATCCACTTCTGGATCCTCACCCAATTTTTTATAAATGTATTCCAAAGCCATATCTTCCGTTGCATGGATATTCTCTTCACCAATGGCAGCCATTAAGCCAGCCTGTTGTAAAACCCCTATAATTTGGCGTTTTAAACCACTAAATACCAAAATAATGCCATTTTCTCGCAAACGATCATTTAAATTATGTAATACTTCTTCCCCAGAGGCATCCAATTGGTTAATCCCATCTCCAACCACCAATACATATTTAGCATTAGGCTTCTCACTCACTGCCCCAAGAATCGCATCTTCAAAATAGGAAACATTGGCAAAATATAAAGAACCGTCAAAACGAATAGCTATAATTGTTTCACAGGTAGATAATTCTTTATGAACTTGAACATCCCGCAAAGTGCCATCTTTGTAGCGCCCTAAAATAGCCACACGTGGTCTCATTGTGCGGTAAAGATATAGGATAATCGCTAAACCAGCACCGAGCAGAATGCCTTTTTCCAGATGAGGCGCAAAGCCCAATGTTGCTACAAAAGTCACCATTGCGGCGATACCATCATGTTTTGAAATCTGCCAGGCATGTTTAATCGCTTTAAAATTAATCAGCCCAAAAACGGCCATCATAATTACCGCCGCCAAAACAGCCTTTGGCAAATGATAAAGCAAAGGTGTTAAAAACAGCAAAGTAATCATCACTATCACACCGGTATAAACAGAAGACATACCAGTTATGGCACCCGCATTAATGTTAACTGCTGAACGGGAAAAGGAACCACTGGCAGGATAAGCTTGGGTCAAACTACCCGCGATATTGCCCAGTCCCTGACCAATTAATTCTTGATTAGGATCAATACGTTCTTTCGTTTTGGCAGCCATTGCTTTGGCAATTGAAATCGCTTCCATAAAACCAATTAATGAAATCAGCATAGCGCTTACAACCATTTCCCAAAAAATGGTCATATTAAAAGTTGGTATGGCAAATGAAGGCAAACCTTCAGGGATTTTGCCGACAATTTTTCCACCCATTCCTTGAAAATCAATTAACCAGCTCACCAAAATTGTCGCAGCAACTGCAATTAAAACGCCTGGAAGTTTTGGATATTTCTTTTTAAAAAACCACATAATGGCAAAAGCAGTCACCCCAAATAGTAGGGTTGGAATATGGGTACTGCCAACTTGCATAATCACATCCCAAACATCCACTAAAAAATGCTCACTGCGCGGCATGGAAACCCCAAAAATCTTACTTAATTGGGAAAAAGCGATAATCAATGCTGCTGCATTGGTAAATCCAACTATAACAGGATGAGAAAGAAAATTGACAATCACTCCCAACCTAAAAACACCCAATAGCAATTGGAATACGCCCACCAAGAAAGCCAGCATGATGGCTAAACTGATAAACTCAGGACTTCCAATTTCAGGCACAAACTGAGCCACAGCTGTGGCAGTCAATAAAGAAACAACTGCAACAGGTCCTGTACCCAATTGACTGGAAGAACCCCATAATGCTGCTATCATAACAGGCAGAAAAGCCGCATATAGTCCATAATAAGCGGGTAACCCCGCCAATTGTGCATAAGCCATTGATTGCGGAATTAACACTAAGGCTACTGTAATACCGGCAATTAAATCCGCTCTGACGGTATCCCCGCTCATAGGAAACCATCTTAAAAAAGGTAAAAAACGCTGAAATTTCTGCATGCTTAATATTTTGCCTCGTTATATTAGACATTATTGTTCATTACAAAAAACGGTCAAAAACCGAGTTGAATTTTGGTATAACTACTGCAGGATGGCGGAAATTTCCAGGCCACCTACACTCGAAGCAGAGCTTCGATGAATGCATTCCCAAGCAGGAGCTTGGGAACGAGAATAAATAGGTTTTCTCGTTCCCAAGCTCCCGCTTGGGAATGCATGCCCCGAAGCTCCGCTTCGAGTGGCCTGGAAATTTCCGCCATCCTGCACTACAAGGATTATATTTAAAAAAGGATAAGTCTTGCGCCCTCTCCAAACTGGGGTTAATCCTTGTAGTTAGTCATGGTTTAGGAAATAGACAGCGTGACATCACGCACCGGAAACGTGGGGGGGATGATACTCTTCAATCCTATTTCAGTCAAGTCTAATAAACTCAAAAAAATGTCTCCAGAAAACTTTTTTCGTGCTTTAGGTGATGAAACTCGTTTGCGTTGTGTTGCATTAATACAACAAACGGGCGAATTATGTGTGTGTGAATTGATGTATGCGCTTAAATTGTCGCAACCTAAAATTTCTCGCCATTTAGCTGCCTTAAAAGCCGCTAAAATCCTTCAAGATCGGCGCGAAGGGCTTTGGGTTTTTTACGATTTACATCCTGAGCTAGCAGCTTGGGTTGTCAAGGTTTTACAAGAAACTGTGGTTGCTATCCAACAGGATGTGCCTTTTTGCACAGATAAAAAAAATCTCGCTTCAATGCCCAACCGACCAAGCAATCGTTGCGTGCTTAAATACTGAAGCATGAATTTTCAGGTATTTTGTTTGGAGTCCAAAGCAGCGCTTTGGACTCCAAAAGAATAAGGAGAGGCTATTGATTTAATATATATGCATATCCATATATACGATTTCATAAATTTCAGGCAAAAAAATGAGCACACAAAAAGATCCGTTAGGTACATTTGGACGTTATCTCACGCTGTGGGTGGCTTTATGTATTGCCACCGGTATTGGCTTAGGCAATCTATTGCCACAAGTTTTCGCCCAGTTAAGTCTCTTGGAAATTGGGCATGTCAACTTAGTCGTTGCTGTGCTGATTTGGGTGATGATTTATCCCATGATGGTGAGTGTTGATTTCAACTCTCTCAAACATATTGGGGAACGCCCTAAAGGTTTGATTGTGACTTCTGTCACTAATTGGTTTGTCAAACCGTTTACGATGGCGGCTTTAGGGCTGTTGTTTTTTGAAGTGTTTTTTGTTGATTGGGTGGCACCCAGTGATGCGAAAGAGTATATTGCTGGTATGATTTTATTGGGTTCTGCGCCTTGCACCGCGATGGTATTTGTTTGGAGTCAACTGACTAAAGGGGATGCCACTTATACTTTGGTACAAGTGTCTTTAAATGACATCATTATGATATTTGCTTATGCACCCATTGTGGCGTTTTTGTTAGGCATCAGCGATATTATTGTGCCATGGGAAACTTTGTTGCTTTCTGTGGTGCTGTATGTGGTGATTCCACTGGCAGCAGGCTATTTGACTCGTGTCTATTTATTGCAGCGGGGTAGTGATGTCACTCAATTTACTGAAAAACTCAAACCTTGGACAATCATTGGTTTATTATTGACTGTCGTTTTACTGTTTGGTTTTCAGGGTGAAACGATTTTGGCTCAACCTTTGGTTATTTTACTGATTGCGATTCCATTGATTATTCAAAGCTTTGGTGTTGCGATAATCGCTTATACTTGGGCATGGTTTTGGCGAGTACCAATTGCAATTGCAGCGCCAGTTGCGCTGATTGGTTCCTCCAATTTTTTTGAATTAGCGGTGGCGGTGGCGATTAGTTTATTTGGGCTAGAGTCAGGCGCAGCGTTGGCAACCGTTGTCGGTGTGCTGGTAGAAGTGCCGGTGATGTTATTTATTGTGCATTTTGTCAATCACACACGCCATTGGTTTAAGGAGGATAATTGATGAAGAAAGTCTTATTTATTTGTGTGCATAACAGCGCCAGAAGCCAAATGGCGGAGGCTTGGCTAAACCACTTTTGTGGCGAACAATTTGTTGCAGAAAGTGCCGGATTATCACCGGGCACACTCAATCCCTTAGTTGTCAAAGTCATGCAAGAAGTGGGCATAGACATTTCCCACAAGAAAACGCAAGCGGTTTCTGATGTTGTTAAGATGGAGTATAGCTATGTGGTGACAGTTTGTGATGAAACCAATGCCGAAAAATGTCCTATTTTTCCGGGCATAGCGAAACGATTACATTGGGGGTTTCCTGATCCTTCTGCGCTGATGGGTACTGAAAAGTTAGCAAAAACACGGGAAATTCGTGATTTAATTAAGGATAAGATTGAAAAGTGGTGTCAAGGGGAATTATTAAATTCAAAAACCACACTAACTACAAGGATTATTAATAATAAAGGATCAGGTGGTAGCTAGTGCAGGATGGCGGAAATTTCCAGGCCACTCGAAGCGGAGCTTCGGGG
>CAYFOB010000157.1:356-8091 GCA_964344525.1 uncultured Thiomargarita sp. | reverse complement strand
TTGCTGGGCTACGGTGGGTGATTGAATTTAAGTATTTTTCTAATACCAAATTCAAAGACTAAAAAGATTCAATCTGCGCCAATATTGGAAGGGGGTAAACACGCCTTGCTCATTGGTATAAAAAAATAACCTGAAAACTTATGGTTCAGTACTTATAAGGCTATAATAAGTTCAAACTGATAAACAAGGAATTTTAACATGCCCTCTTTGCAAATTCATAGTATGCCACAAGACTTATATGGCTATCTTCAAAAATTGGCTTTCACTAAAAATGGCTCGCTTGAGGCTCAAGTGATTGCGTTACTCTATCAAGCAAAACAACAAAACGAAAAACGCGAACAAACGGCACCTTTGGATAAATTAATAGGACAACTTTATGAATACTTAAATCTAAAAAACGATTGGGATGGTTATGGTGGAGTTGCACCAACTGAAAAAACGATCAATGATGTTATCCAATTTGTGAAAACCTTGCCCCAATATATACTACTACCTGAACCGATGGTTGCAGGTTCCGGCTTCGTTGGACTTTATTGGGATAAAAAAGATATTTATGCAGAAATTGGTTTTGAAGGTGATGGCACTTTTTGGTGTTATGGCGAAGATAATGAGGGTAATGAAACCGGCGAAGATAGGCTTCGCTTGGGTGATGATTTACCACCCAATTTATTAAAAATGCTTGAATCTCTTGCAAAAGGTACGGAAAATGGATTGTAAAAAAACCATCAATCAACACAATAGATGTAAAGCACTTTGTCTTCAATTTCCTCATTGTGTTTGTGAACAGGATTCTGTCAGCTCATATTCACCAGGGATAGTGCAAGATGAAGAATATCTAATCAGATTGATTTTTTCACCTACCCATTTTAATGAGCAAATGGCTCAATTAAAGCCTTTTGCGTTTTTTGATTGTAAGGACAAAGGATTATCTGTCAATCGTATGCAATATACTTCGGTGGAAGAACTAAAACAAACAGCAGCCTTTATTTCGCATGGACGGCAAATGGTTGGTGTAGTTATTGCGAAATGTGGTGATATTCGGGCAATCATAAATGAAGAAAATGAAAGAGGCTTTTGTGTTTATGACACAGCAACAAAAAATAATCAATCTCATGCAGATATTTGTCAAGCCGTTGCCTGCCAAGATGGTTCCAGAAAACAAGGCAGCAAACTGAGAAGAAAACTGATGAAAAGATTTTCTGAGTCTCCCCAAACTTTGGAAGAAGCTTTTTCAAAATTCACTTAAAGATGTGATGCAATACTTGCTGTCATTTAGCTTTGCATTGAACCTTCCTTGTTTTCATATGCAGCTACTATTTCGTAAATATTTCAGGAAACTAAAATGAAAAAATCAAACCTATTTTTGCTACTAATCACTTTGAATTTGGTAGGTTGTTTAGCCACCAAAACACAGCAATTCGTCGAGCCAACTTCTAAAAAGATTCAATCTGCGCCAATATTGGAAGGGGGTAAACACGCCTTGCTCATTGGTATAAAAAAATATCCCAAACATCCCCTAAAAGGAGCAATTAATGATGTGCTATTGATCAAGAAATTATTGCGTCAACGTTTTGGTTTTCAAGAAGAAAACTTTATCATGCTTTTGGATGAACAAGCCACCCATACTGGCATTGAACAAGCCTTCAGAACACTGGAAGAACGACTCAAACCCAAGGATTTTGTCTATATTCAATATTCAGGGCATGGCTCTCAAACGCCTGATTTAAATGGTGATGAGCCCAATGGGCGAGATCAAACTTGGGTTTCTTATGGGAGTCGTGAACCTGGGCGAAAAAAAGACAATTACGACGTGTTAGATGATGAAATTAACGCTTGGTTAGCCGCGATTTATGCTAAAACTGAGCATGTTATTTTTGTCTCAGATTCTTGTCATTCTGCCACCGTTTCGCGTAGCCTCGTACCCGTCACTCGTGGCTTAGAACGAGATGAGCGTTCTCACCTGTTGGGTAAAAAAACATATACCCAACTCAAAAAATATCAGGGCATCCATATTGGGGCTGCACGAGACAAAGAATTTGCCTCAGAAGTGCGTACAAAGGATGGCAAAACTTATGGTTTATTCACATGGCACTGGGCTAAAGCTTTACGACAAGCGCGAGTGGGTGATACTTGGGATGACGTTTTTAAACGCGCTTACACTACCATCGTTGCTATGCCTGGGGTAACGCAAAGACCACAAATAGAAGGTAAACGTTACCGACAAGTCTTTGGGGGTCATTTTACGCCACCGACTGCCACAATTTCGGTAACAGAAGTCAACTTCGATAGGGTCAAAATTCAAGGCGGCGCTATTGCTGGCGTAACGGTTGGCTCTGTTTATCGCTTGCATCGTGACGTTTCCCCACCAAAACCCTATCTTGAAATTACCCAAGTCAGCACATTTGAAAGTGAGGGCAAAGCGGTTGGGACATTCAAGCCAGGCGATTTAGTGGTAGAAGAAACTCATGCCTACCATTTTGAGCCAATCAAAGTGTACCTTTCAGCGGATTATCCTGAAGATCAACCCTTGTTACAAAACATACAAGCGGCTTTTAATGCCTTTAAACTACCAGGCTACGTCCTCACCGAACAAGCGGATAATACAGACATGCGTTTGCACCTGTTACGCCCCAAGCGAGAAAATGGGCAAGCCATTTATGAAAACGATCACGACGCTTTACCACAAAGCTTTCCCAATCAACCCCCCGAATTATGGGTACTGACACCTGAGCAACACTTATTGCATAAAAACTTGCAAATTGTATTTAATAATCCCCAAACAGGGCTAAAAAAGTTAGAGGAAAATTTAAACAAATTAGCCCGTATCCGTGAAATTAAAGCCCTGCAAAATCGACACGATGGCCTCATACAAATACAAGCTGATATTTTCAGTCCTGTCACTGCTTGCCCAAACGGGGCGCATTGTGTCGAACTAGAAGCAATTGATTTAGGCTTGCACCAAAAAATGGGACCCTACCGTTTACCTGAAATAGAAAAACGCCAATTCAAACCAGGCGAACTGATCACCTTCACCTTACACAATCAATCCAAACAAGATTACTATTGTTATCTAATCAACATCAGCAGCGACGGTGCCATCTATATCCTGTTTCCCAATTCACAAGAAAATAAAGAATACGCCCTGATCAAGGCCAACAAAAAACGAGAACTCTTTGAGGAAGTGCTGTTAATGATGGTACAAAGTGGAGAAGAAACAATCAAATTAATCGCCAGCAAACAACCGATTGATGTGTTATTACTAGAGCAAAAGGCTTTTAAAGGTAGTCGTCATTTGCGATTAAATCCATTAGAACGGCTATTAGTGAGTGCCGCACAAGGACAGCGAGGCTTATCGCGTATTTCAAATTCAGAATGGGTAACAGAGCAAGTCAGTTTTCAGGTGAAATGAGAAATTTGTTGCACTGGGGCAGAAAAATCACAATTCAAACGCATTAATAAACTGTAATACATTATCCCTAACAGCCACTTCAAAGCCTTTTTCCTTCACCTCAACATGAGAGGGATAAGTAATACCTCTAGAAACGGGTAAAATAACGCCTTTTCCCTCCTGATCAAAACACGCTCGCACAGTCTCTATTGCCCCACCTTGTGCGCCTAAGCCAGGCATCAAAAAAATGGTTTTGGGCATTAATTCTCTTAGTTTTCGAGTTTCTTCAATCCCTAACGTCGCTCCCACCACTGCGCCCACACAACTATAACCACTGGCACCTAGACTTTCTTTACCCCACTGGTTGACTTGTTGCGCCAATTTTTCTGACACAGTCATGCTATCAACTTTGAGATTCATCAACATCTTTGCGCCAGGATTTGAGGTTTTGACAAGAACCAAAATGCCTTTTTGACACTGAATCGCTGATTGTATAAATGGCGAAATACTATCCTCTCCTAGGAAAGGATTAACTGTCAGGCAATCCGCTGCTAAATCTGAGCGCACTTTTAATTGCTCACTCAAGACGGTTTCACCAACTAAGTAAGCTTTTGCATAAGCCAAAGAAGTCGAACCTATATCTCCTCTTTTAGCATCTAAAATCACAAGCAATTCCTTTTTTTTTGCATAAGCTATGCCTTCAGATAATGCCCTAATCCCTGCGCTCCCAAATTGCTCAAAATAGGCAGACTGAAATTTGACGGCAGGAATTAGATCATACGAGGCATCTATTATAGACGTCACAAAATTGAACAAGGCTTTTGTGACATGATCAAAATTTGTTGGCAAAAAATTTTCTGGCATGAGAGAAAAATCGGGATCAATGCCAACAACAATATTTGAACTTTGTTCAACTTTTTGGATTAACTGATCTGCAAAGTGCATGTTTTTTTCTCCGTTGTGTTTGAGATAAACTGCTATAATGATTACAACATTTAATCACCATTAGCATCACAACATGAATTCCATTCAACTAGACCATCAAGGTCGTCTTAAACACTTTTTAGGTATTGAAGGTTTAGAACGCGCCTTGCTCACTGAAATTTTAGACACAGCCGCTTCTTTTGTCGGCGTTGGGGAAAAAGCCGTTAAAAAAGCGCCGCTACTCCGTGGTAAAACGGTGATCAACTTATTTTTTGAGCCCAGCACCCGCACCCGCACTACCTTTGAATTGGCTGCCAAACGCCTCTCAGCGGATGTTTTGAATTTTAATATTAACACATCCTCTAGTAGCAAAGGTGAAAACCTCATTGATATGCTGCGTAATTTGGAAGCGATGCACTGCGATATGTTTATTGTTCGCCACAACGCAGTCGGTACCGCGCATTTTATCGCTCAACATGTTGCGCCAATTATCAGCATCATCAACGCCGGCGATGGACAACACGAACATCCTACCCAAGCGATGTTGGACATGTACACCATTCGCCAACATAAAGGGGATTTTGCGCCACTGCGCGTTGCCATTGTCGGTGACATTTTGCACTCACGGGTTGCCCGTTCCAATATTCATGCTCTCACCACTTTAGGCGTTTCAGAACTGCGCGTCGTTGGACCAAAAACGTTGATTCCCAAAGGCATAGAAGAATTAGGCGTCAAAGTGTTTAACAATTTAAAAACAGGGTTGCGCGATATTGACGTTGTTATCATGCTGCGCCTACAACGGGAACGTATGCAAGGGGCATTATTACCCAGCGCCCATGAATATTTTCAATATTATGGACTGACTGAAGACGTGTTAAAAGTTGTTCATCCAGATGCGATAGTGATGCATCCGGGACCAATCAATCGCGGCGTAGAAATTGACTCTGCTGTTGCTGATGGCGGGCGTTCTGTCATATTACAACAAGTGAGCAACGGTATTGCAGTGCGGATGGCAGTTATGGCAATGACTTTAGGTACGCAGAAGGACACATATTAATGGCAACGTTCAGTATTCTTGGAGGGCGGGTAATTGATCCCGCATCAAATTTTGACGCAATCACGGATTTGCATATTGCTGATGGAAAAATTCTTGCGATTGGCACACCACCGGCTGATTTTTCGGCGAATGATCAAATTGATGCCAAAGACTTAATTGTTTGCCCTGGCTTGGTAGACTTAAGTGTACGTTTACGGGAACCTGGGGATGCACATAAAGGCACCATTCTCAGCGAAACTCGCGCCGCCGCAAAAAATGGAATAACAACAATTTGTTGTCCACCCGACACCAACCCTGTGATTGACACACAAGCGGTGGCAGATCTTCTACAACATCGCGCCACATTGGCAGGCATGGCAAAAGTATTACCCTTAGCTGCGCTAACCCAAGGCTTACAAGGGGAACAATTAGCAGAAATAGGCATTCTCAAAGAAGCAGGTTGCGTTGGCGTCAGTAATGTGCAACCCATCGCCAACACAGAAGTATTACATCATGCACTAAAATACGTCGCCAATTGCGAACTCCCCATTTTTTTACATGCACAAGACCCTTGGTTAGGACGCAATGGTTGTGCCCATGAAGGTCCAGTCAGCACCCGCTTGGGATTTTCAGGCATTCCAGAAGCCGCAGAAACCATTGACGTTGCCCGTGATTTGTTACTGATTGAAATGACAGAAGCACGCGCACATTTTTGCTGCTTATCCACCGCCCGTGCGGTAGACATGATAAAAGAAGCCCAAACCAAAGGAGTTCCTGTTACAGCTGATGTCAGCGCCCACCAATTATTTTTAACAGACAAGGACATTGGTGACTATAACAGTCAATGCCATGTTTACCCCCCTTTACGAAGCCAACGAGACAAAGAAGGTTTACGTCAAGGCTTACTACATGGTGGCATTAATGCCATTTGCTCTGATCATCAACCCCATGAAGCCGATGCAAAACGCAACCCATTTGCTATGGCAGCCTCAGGGATCTCAGCGTTAGACAGCTTCTTACCACTCACACTACGCCTAGTCGAAGAAATGGAAATAGACTTAATAACCATATTAGGCTATATCACACACAAACCCGCCCAAATTTTAGGCATAGAAGCGGGCACATTAAAAGTAGGAAACGCTGCAGATGTATGCATATTCAATCCCAATACCCATTGGACATTCAAAGAAGAAAACATGCACAGTTTAGGACATAATTCCCCATTTTTAGGTTGGAAATTTAAAGGGAAAGTGAGCTACACATTAATTAATGGACAAATTGTTTATGCTAACGGAAAGTAGTTTTTCACAAATACCCAACCGTTTTTTATATGGAAAAAATTTTCTTATGGTATGAGGTAATTAAATGTCATTATTTAAATTAAACTCAAACCAATCGCTGACTCGTACAACTCTCATTAAAATGGGTATTCGGATAGCGATTGTCATTGTTGCAGTGACGCTTGTTAGCTATTGGCATGTGATGTCCAATTTGGAATTACAGGTTGTTGAACAGCTTGAGAAATACATCATTGAACGGGGGCAACGGGAAAGTAATCTTTTCATTTTGGCGGAAGATAACCATGCTGAATTCAAAAAAGAGCTGTTGTGGCAGCTTGATAAGCTTGGCGATAGTGATCCACAATCAGAGTTTGATCGCTTGTTTGTCAAATGGGAAGATGGTGTCATCCGAAATCGTCCTGAAGGCTTTGATGGAACGCGACAGGTAGGGGTTTATGTTGGTAAAACGTTAACCCTCAATGCGGATGTTCGCCGACGAGTACTCGCTTCTTATGACTTGATTATGCGATATGGACCCGCATGGCATAACCGCTTTCAGGATACCTACGTGACAACGCCGGAAAATATCATCGTCATTTATTGGCCAGAGGAACCGACTTGGGCTCATGATGCAACTGCTGATCTTTATATGCCTGATGAGGAATACGTTTGGGTGGCTGATAAAAAACATAATCCAACACGCGGAACCGTTTGGACTGGGCTTTTTTATGACAAAGTGTCCACACTCTGGATGGTTTCTTGTGAAACTCCGGTTGATATTAATGACCAACATGTTGCTACTATTGGACACGATATTATCTTGAATGAGGTGCTAGAACGAACCATTGAAGATCACCTTGAAGGTGCTCATAACCTCATTTTTCGTGAAGATGGTCGTCTCATAGCCCACCCTGAATATATGGACAAGATTATGGAGGCAAACGGTGAATTCGATATTCTTAAATCGAATGATCAACATTTGAACAACATTTTTCAAAGGGTCAAAAATCAGCAGTCTGACACCGTTGTCATTGACAATATTGAAGATGATGAGTATCTTGCAGTGACCAAAATTAATGGTCCAGATTGGTATTTTGTCACCGTTTA
>CAYFOB010000157.1:0-255 GCA_964344525.1 uncultured Thiomargarita sp. | reverse complement strand
GTGCTACGCAAGCAAGTTGCACAACCTTTGCAAGAATTTTTGGGCGCAAGCCAGAAAATTGCGGGGTGTAGTTTTGGTGTGGAGACAACGCAACATTTACCACTGACACGTCGCGATGAAATTGGAGAGCTTGCTCACTCATTTAATGAAATGGCTAGACAATTAAAAACCTCATTTAGCGCCTTAGAAGCTAAGAATACCGAGTTACTACGTCTAGACAAACTCAAAGACGAATTTTTAGCCAATACTTCCCAT
>CAYFOB010000156.1:0-8109 GCA_964344525.1 uncultured Thiomargarita sp. | reverse complement strand
TAAGAATCACAGTTCAAAATTATTTAGGGACAAGTCTATTAAATATCAATTATAGATCAAGGGCTTATTATCAATTATCAGCTGCCAATTATCAAGCCTTTGTTATTCATCAAGCACATCAGGTTCTAAATCATTTTCCTCATCCCCTAAATCATTTATCTCCTCATCAAAGAGATCATCCTCATCAAAAAAATCCTCATCAAATTCTTCTTTTTCTGGGGGGGTACCATCGTAAACCAAATATTCACGTCTTGATAAATAGGCATCACGCACGTACGAGTATTCATCTAAAGCAGCCACTTGGAGTACTTTTTCAGCGCCTAACAGCTTGGCACGCTGATCAATACCTTTAACTACATAAGGGGCCAAAGCATGCGTTCCCGCATGTGTTCCCGTATAATAATAAAAAAAAGGATCTAATAAAGTATCTCCCCCCAATCCCACTGTATCACGCACAGAACTTGGACCAAAAAATGGCAATACAAGGTAAGGACCACTGCCTACCCCCCAATAACCTAAGGTTTGACCAAAATCTTCATTATGCTTAGGCAAGCCCAACTCGCTGGCAACATCAACAAAGCCCAATAAGCCTACGGTGGAGTTAATTAAAAATCTACCAGAGTCTGAAGCTGCTTGTTTAAACTTAAACTGCAACAAATCATTGACAACAACAACAATATCACCAAGATTACTGAAAAAATTGCTAACGCCGCTATCAACAGGCTCTGGCACAATTGTTTCATAAACCTCTGCCGCAGGTTTCAACATAGTTTTGTCAAGTCCATCGTTAAAGGCATAAACACCGCGATTCAATTTTTCTAAAGGATCAGGATTGTGTGTGGTGGTGGCACACCCAGAGACTACCCACGAGAGTAACAATAATCCGAAAACGGAATTGTAATAGGTCGCGTTTAGCATAATGATCTCCAATAAGTCATACTGATTTTTGATTAAACTCAAGGGACTCCTATTTCCCTTTTTGCAAGGAGGGTATAAGACGAATTTTGCAAACTCCCCCGAAGTCCCCGTGTATTGGGAATAATCTCGTATTCGACGACAGCTATAGACCAACGCACAGGACGATTAACAACTTCCCCGTTTTTATTGCGTTGCGGCAAAGTTTTATTAAGCTGTTGGCGCAATTTTTGCAAAACAACTTGCGCTTCTCTTGCTTGTATTTGTTTAAATGCTGTAGGAATGAGTTTTTGTACTCTTGATAACTCATCTTCTACCACCAACGCTACCAATAATCCTTTACCAAATGGTTCATTTGCAATAAAATCAAAACCATAGTGATGATCTGGAATAACTATTGTTTGCTTTGCTTTGACATAGCCGTGTTTGTCTCCTTGTTTGCTATATTGATTGGGAAAAAGGCGGGTTAATTTACCCTCACTGTTAATGTCAAATAGTAAAAAATAGCCTTTGTGATTGCTATCTATCCTAATTTGCATCTTCTCGCCTTTTTTGAATAAGCGACGAGGTAATATTTTTACACGCAAGTTAGCTTTGTTGTCGTGCTGTAACAAACTGGAAACTTGCCCAGCAGTATTATTCGTTCGAGGGGCTTTACCGGTGCGTACATCCGCCGCCAACATTTCTGGCTTGGCTTCTAATTGGGGACTAAGCGCTCTGGCTGTGCATTGCCGTGGTTTTCTATCGCAATAGGCCTGTGATTCACGACGTATATATTCTAATAATTCTGCATGGCTGACTTGCCCATCATGATTACTGTCAGCCCGTTTTTCTTGGACACCTTGGATAAAACGGGTAGTAAATACCCCTTGATAGGGGTTTTCTGTGTCCACCAAAGCCACTTGGTTAGGGGCAACCGCACTATAAGCAACCACATTTTTCTCGCTAGAAACAAAACCTTCTGGTTTACTCAAACTGCGAGTCAAACTGACCTTGGGGTAACTAAAAACAGGGGTTTTGATGCTTGGATCTGGTCGTCTTAGCCCTAAACTCCGTGTGACAGTGCCTGAATGACAAGCATCAATAATCACCGTTACCTTGCGATCATTTAATTGTCGCAAACGGGCTTCAATCTCATCATCACGGATCATTGTTTCGCCACTGATTTCTGTGTCAACAGGGCACAGGGTTTCATCATACCCATCACTTTCGTCACCATCATCATCCTCAACATAATAACCATGTCCACTGTAATAAAACAACACCCGATCCCCAGGACGACTGTCTTTAATCAGCCAATTATCAAACGCATCTAGGATACCTTTACGAGTCGCTTTTTTATCAGTCAAAGTGCGGATTTCGTTAGGCTTGTAATCCCACACGTCCTGGATAAATTGCTTCATGTTTTTGACATCTTTTTTGCTACCCCTTAATGGGCTTGTGTACCAATATTCATCAATACCTACTAGCAAGGCACGATCTTTGGCAAAAATCGGGCTGATAAACACGACTAACAACAAGCCCGTGAATAGTTTTTGCGTTAGGGTCATCACAATCTCCTCTGTTAATTTTTTTCCTAAGCTAAAAACTTTTTATGCAAGTAATATAGCAACTTGCTTGTATGTACTTATTTTAATAACATCTGATATGTTTTAATTATAACGTTTATAATGCGATATGCAACTTTATAAATAGATGAGTGCCACAACGAGACAACACACTATGACAACCATCCGCCAAGAGGATTTTATCCAAAGCATTGCTGATGCTTTTCAATTTATTTCATATTATCACCCTATTGATTATATCAAAGCCTTGGGCTCAGCTTATGAACGTGAAGAATCTGCCGCAGCTAAAGATGCAATGGCACAAATTTTAGTCAATTCGCGCATGAGTGCAGAAGGGCAACGCCCAATTTGCCAAGACACCGGTATTGCAGTGGTGTTTTTAAAGATTGGCATGGATGTGCGTTGGGAGACGCGTCAAAGTATCACGAACATGGTTAATGAGGGGGTGCGACGCGCTTATGCACACCCTGATAATGTATTGCGTGCCTCTGTTTTAGCAGACCCGGCTGGTACACGCAAAAACACTAAGGATAACACACCGGCTGTAATACACATGGAAGTTGTGCCCGGTAACACTGTCGAAGTTAAAGTGGCCGCCAAAGGTGGCGGCTCTGATAGTTTAGTTGATTGGGTAGTGAACACAGTTCCTCAAATGGGGGCCGGTTGGTGTCCACCGGGGATATTGGGTATTGGTATTGGTGGTACGGCAGAAAAAGCCATGTTGCTGGCTAAAGAATCGCTAATGGCACCGATTGATATTCATCATTTGCAAGCGCAAGGCGCATCGAATCGTATTGATGAATTACGTTTAGAGTTATATGAGAAAGTCAATGCATTAGGCATTGGCGCACAAGGGTTGGGGGGATTGACTACGGTGTTAGATGTCAAAATTCTTGATTATCCCACCCATGCAGCCTCTTTGCCGGTGGCCATGATCCCCAATTGTGCTGCCACCCGTCATACGCATTTTGTGCTAGATGGTAGTGGCCCCGCCAATTTAACCCCACCCAGCTTGGAAGATTGGCCAAAAATAACATGGGAAGCGGGGGAACAAGCGCGACGGGTAAATCTTGATACCATCACCCCAGCAGAAATCGCACGGTGGCAACCTGGGGAAAGTTTATTACTCACCGGTAAAGTCTTGACTGGGCGTGATGCTGCCCATAAACGGATTGCCGATTTATTTGCACAAGGACAGCCGTTACCTGATGGCTTAGATTTCAAAAATCGTTTTATTTACTACGTTGGACCAGTGGACGCTGTACGTGATGAAGTGGTTGGCCCAGCTGGACCGACAACTGCAACGCGCATGGATAAATTCACCGAAATGATGCTGGAAAAAACGGGCATTATAGGCATGATCGGCAAATCGGAGCGTGGCGCTCAAGCGATTGAGGCGATTAAAAAATATAAAGCTGTGTACTTAATGGCAGTCGGTGGCGCAGCTTATTTGGTCTCTAAAGCGATTCGCGCAGCCCGGGTGGTCGCATTTGGGGATTTGGGCATGGAGGCTGTGCATGAATTTGAAGTGGTTGATATGCCGGTGACTGTGGCAGTTGATGCCAGCGGTGAATCTGTGCATAAAACGGGACCGGCTGAGTGGCAGGCTAAGATTGGCAAAATTCCGGTAAAAACATAGAGTATCAAGACCTCAGAGGTTTTGCAAACTTCTGAGGTCTATGCACGAGGCGCAAAAATAGACAATTTATGTTAAAATAATTGTTTTTTTTAACATTTTAGATCATCCATGCCTGTTAAAAATATCAACGTACATGCGCCTCATCAGGGCCTTTTTAATTTTACTCAACAAGTTGCCATAGTCGTACGTGAAACGGGTATCCAAGAGGGATTATGTACACTATTTATTCAACATACATCAGCTAGCTTAGTCATCCAAGAAAATGCTGATCCTTCAGCAAAAACAGATTTAGAGCGCTGGTTAAATCGCCTCGTTTCAGAAGGGGATTCGCTATATACCCACACACTCGAAGGCGCAGATGACATGCCTGCACATATAAAATCAGCTTTGACGGCAACTAGCCTAGCAATTCCCATTGTGAATGGGCAATTGGCGCTGGGTACATGGCAGGGTATTTATTTGTGGGAACATCGTCACCATGGTGGGCGACGTTCAATCGTCATTCATATTGGCCATTAAATAAGCCAGTTATCAATCAACGATGTAAGAAACTTATTTGAGGAAAAGTTTTATGCAATACTACCTTACCATTTCTGATACGTTGTCTCTTGGATAATTTTGAAAGGCGAAGAAACATGCAACAAATAAAAAAAACGCTCAGTCTTGTATTTGAGTCATAACAAGTTTTTATTTTAAATATAACTGATAACTGATAACTGAAATGTGGTTCAAAAATATACATATTTATCGTTTTTTACGTCCATTTACTTTATCTGCCGAAGCTTTGCATGAAGAACTCAATAATGCTGCTTTTCAGCACTGTGGCAAAATGGATATGGAAAGTATGGGCTGGGTACCTCCATTAGGGCGTGAAAGTGAATCTTTGGTACATACCTGCAACAATTGTATTATCTTGACAGCCCGCAAAGAGGAAAAAATCTTGCCAGCGTCAGTCGTGCGCGAATTCGTCAATGACAAAGTTGAGGAAATTGAAATTCAACAAATGCGTAAAGTGCGTAAACGTGAAAAAGACGAAATTCGTGAACAAGTACTTTTGGATTTGATACCACGAGCATTTACTCGTTCAACTTATTTATCCGCCTATATTGATTTGACAAATGGTTGGCTATTGGTTGATACACCGAGTCATAAAAAAGCGGAAGAATTCACAAGCTTTTTACGCCAAACTTTAGGTAGCTTGCCGGTGGTACCTCCAAAAGTCCAACAAGCCCCTGCTAACGTCATGACGCAATGGTTAGTTAATCAAGATCAATGTCCAACTGATATTGAATTAGCCGATGCTTGTGTATTAACCGATCAAGAAGGTGCAGTGGTGAATTGCAAGCGTCAAGACTTGCTGGCTGAAGAAATTCAAGGACATTTAGAAGCAGGCAAGCTAGTAACACGCTTAGCGTTAGAATGGCATGAACGTTTAGGCTTAATTCTTGATGATGAATTGGTCATTAGACGTTTACAGGCTTTAGATTTGATACAAGCCCAACTTAACGATGCAAACACGGAAACCCCAGAACAACGTTTTGATGCCGATTTTGCCATCCTGACTTTAGAATTGGCCCCTTTTGTCAAAAGATTATTTGAGATATTTGGAGGAGAAGACGAAGCCGCTTATGCCAAAATGAAATAAAAAGCGCATAATCCCCCGTTGCTCCAGAACCCCGCTCAACATCAACAAAAATTAATTATAAGAAGGGATAAGTCAAAACAGTTAACTACAGGGATTATAAGAAGGAAAAAAACCTGTATTTTTTGAAAAAATAGTATTTCTTTCCTAACAACGATTAATTCTTATAGTTGGTTTTACTCCCTTCTTATAGATAGAAATTTTATTGATAACTATTGACATGTATACGTAATGAGGTATATAATTCAATAATTATTTAAATAATTTTAGCAACCAATTTTTTTGTGCTTTCACCGGCGAAGGGCGAACCAAAATCAAGGAAATATTGTCTTTGCCCCCTTTTTTATTTGCAGCTTCAATCAACAATTGTGCGGCTTGTTCAGGTGAATTATGGTTGAGAATGTTGTACATATCACCGTCATCAAGCATGTCGCTTAAACCATCAGAACACAACAAATAAGTATCTTGTGCATGTACCCTATTTTCTTGAATTTCAACATTGATCGCTTGACCAACCCCAAGTGCCTGTGTAATTAGGTGTTTACGAGGATAATGGCGTGCCTGTTCTGGCGTATAGAAACCACAATCAATCAGCTCTTGCAAAATGGAATGATCTTTGGTGAGCTGGCGAAACTCCTTGCCACGAATCCGATACAAGCGCGAATCACCGACATGGGCAACGCTCATAAAATTATTATGAAACAACGCAACAATGATTGTTGTGCCCATCCCTTGATAGTGAGTTTTTTGTTTAGCCATTTTATAAATCACTTGATTGGCTTTTAACACTGCTTGTTCAAGTAACAAAGTCACAAAATGATAGCGATGGTTAGCATGAAGTTTGAAAGGGGGACACTTTTTCAGAAATGCGTACAGTTGTTCGGTAATGGTTTTGACTGCCATTCGGCTCGCCACATCACCGGCTTGATATCCCCCCATGCCATCAGCAAGTACCGCTAAACCCAAGGATTCGTTGCCCCCGATATAATCTTCATTATACTTACGGACTTTCCCCGTATCAGAGCTGCAAACCATTTTTATGCACATATTATCAATTTTTAGATGAAAGTTTAAATAATCAATTTGTCGCAGGTTGCCGCCGCATGATAATGTTTTTTCCTTTCCCTTTTTTCAATCATTGAACTTCAAGTAATTTATTAAAAATCCATTGTAAATAATTGATTTATCAATATTAAATAAAATTTAATATCAACTTGATAGCGGCTATATGAAAACTTGCGATAGCATAATTAGATGCAGAATACATGCCAAGCCTGCTGCTCTCATGCTAGAATGAGTCGAGATTAATTCAATAACTATTTGACTAAAAATAGGAATTTAGACATGCAAAAACTGATTACTATACCCTTAGATGATGACAACGATGAAGATACTGTGGTGCGGGAACATTTAACTGATTATTTAGGCAATGGGTGGAAAGTTGTACAAATGATTTCTGTTGGCGCAGGTGTGGGAACAGCTGATCAAGAGATCAGCGGATATGTGGCAGGATGGCTCGCTGTTTTATTAGAAAAAGCTTAAAAAGGTACTTCCCATGTTTCACTGTGTCCTTTATCAACCCGAAATTCCACCCAATACTGGCAGCATCATCCGCTTGTGCGCCAATACCGATGTACCATTACATTTGATTCATCCGCTTGGATTTGAATTAGATGATAAAAAACTCAAACGCGCTGGACTGGATTACCACGAATGGGCGCGTGTTCAAGAACATGATTCTTTGGAAAATTTCTTGGAAACGGTGCAACCACCACGCTTGTTTGCATGTTCAACCAGAGGAAAAATGTGTTATACTGTTCCAACTTATCAGCCGGAAGATGCATTTTTATTTGGTCCAGAAACACAAGGCTTGCCACAAGCGGTACTGGATAAATTACCACCTGAGCAGGTGATACGGATTCCTATGCACACAACGCATCGTAGCCTGAATTTGTCTAATGCTGTGTCGGTGATTATTTATGAGGCATGGCGACAAATGGATTTTATGCCTATTTATAAATAACTGATGGAACGAAAAAAAATTCAACGCAACGTTTTTTTTTCGCTCCAAGCTACTAATTATAAAAAAAAATTAAGCCGTTTTGCTATCCTTCACATATAAGTACCAGTAAATACCACCAACAAGCACTGCACCACTAAAAATATTTCCCAAAGTCACAGGAACAAGATTGTTAACCAAAAAGGTGTAAATATTCAAAGAATTAAGATCCCAAGTTGGATGATTCGTCATAACAACTTCAGCGACACCGGGATTCATTTTAGCAACAAGCCCTGCTGGAAGAATAAACATATTGGCAACACAGTGCTCAAAGCCGCTGGCAATA
>CAYFOB010000155.1:0-8130 GCA_964344525.1 uncultured Thiomargarita sp. | reverse complement strand
TGTTGTTCACTATATACTACTCATTTATTTTCCCGATGTTGCACGGCAGTTCAAAAATGTTTTGATCAAATTATCCAATACTATTATAAAAAAATATAATAGCATTGGATAATGGCATCGCTTAGAGCCTGTTTTAAAAGTCTATTAACTTAATGGCATTGACCTCTATCCCCAGAATGCAACTCAGTGATTTTATATTTTATTGATCTGGTAACCGGTGTGTGTTGGGACTTTTAAAACAGGCTCTAATAAACAGCATCAGAGCATGATCCCTTTACGCCAGAGTTGAAGTTGCGGTTCATACTTTTCTCTAATCCTCGGATCCTTGCTAATCGCCTCTTCCAAGAGATCAGCCGCCAACATAAGCTGCATTGGGTTATTGGCGATTTCCATTGCATCCGCAAGTGCCTTTGCTGCCTCAGCTTTTAGATCGTGAGCAGAATGTTCAGCGATGGCCGTCTTCGGACTTTCCCCCGACTTACTAACCGATACCCATGACTGATGACCTGGTTGCCACCATTCCAAATCCTTCAAGAGTTCCAAAGCATTTGAATATCGATCCTCTGGCGAAGTGGCAAGACACCGAAAAATGATAGTTTCCAGGCCTTCGTCCACATTAACATTATATATACTGGGTGGCCTTAGGGGACGCAGGAAACGACTCGCTTCCTTGATGTCGCGGTTATTAAGACTTGGAAATGGCATATTGTCGGTTAAAAGCAAATAGAGTGTTGTACCGATTGCCCAGATATCAGCTGCACAAGAATCTATGTTTTCCAAGGACTCGGGCGGTTTGAAATCAAGCGTGCCTCTCGCGCTGGCCAATAAGGTCAACGGGTTGACCGCTTTGGCCAATCCGAAATCACTGATCTGGACATGGAGACCCTCAGTACCAAATCTGATGAGGATATTGGCGGGCTTGATGTCCCGATGCACAATGGGCGGATTTGACGAGTGGGCCACAGCGAGACCACGACACACTTGTTTGATTATCTCGACGACCTGATCAACTGGCATGAGATCATCGCCAAAAGAACGCCAATATCGATCAAGCGTCCCACCAGGGGCATAAGTCATTGTGAAATAGCCATTTTGTCCCCTGGGCGTATCAAATAGATTAGCGTCGTAAACCTCGACAACATTAGGATGTCTAATTTGAGAAAGTAACATAGCCTCAGCAAGGTTACGCTCAATATCCTCAAGTGTTGCTCCAATTTCCTTGAATACTTTCAAGGCTTGGCGGCCCATGAAGCGATGTTTTACGCGGTAAACTTCTGCGAACGCGCCTTCACCGATGGGCCGCTCGATTTTGTAGGTATCGTGGACTATTTCTTGTCCTGGTTGGAGAATGGTCATATATACTTTTGATTTTAGTCAAGAAGAGCAAGATCAACGCAATATCATCGAACCATAAGTTTTTATTACGCGCTCTTCCATTTGTCACCTTTCTTACTGCATGATAGATTTCTTGTACGACACTGGTTCAACGCACAAAATCAAATGGGTGCAGCTCTTTTAAAACAACAGTTGGCCGAAAAAATATATAAGTGACTGTATTATAATATTTTTTATAATTTTACTCCCCAAAAAGGTTGCCTCATCCAATGACTTCTAGGCGGCAAGAGAAAACGTCTCATCATTTGTGGCCCAAGCGTAGTTCCTCGCTTTTTCCTTCCCAAAATGAAAACTCAGGTATTCTTTCAGGTCACCACTGATTTTCAATGCCCGAAGGAAGAGTACAGCATCAGCCGATTTGAGTCGCCAACGGGCACCAGTGAGGTCCATGCGATCTTTAACCAAATGTCGGCAGGCACCTTCTATGACACCTGTGGCAATAGGAAATCCTTGTTCCAAGGAGTCATTGTATTTCAATCGTTCTGTTTTCAAGGTAATTTGCTGCCGTATTGACTGCGTTCTTTTTGAGGTAAGTTGCTGCGGGTGGCAGCCCCAGGGTTATCGCTCTATAGAGTGTTGTCTCTCAACGGTTTTGATAAGTAAAGATCCTTAAGAGTTGCAAATAGTGTTGCAAATGATTCAGTACTTTTCGATGATTTATCTTTGCATGCGCTGGACTCATTCTGAAAATTGTTTAAAGTGACACGCCTTCGCAAAGCACTCCATAATCTGATGTCAATGCCATTTTGGAGATTTTGAACGATATTTTGCCATTGCTCATCATTTGGAAATCGGATATTTTCAAAGGCTTGATCTTATCTTCTTGAGAAACGGCTAAATCAAAATCATTGATTTTAATTTCTATGTCATCAAGGAAACTGAACATTTGGTTATTTATCATTTTTTCATACTCTAAAAAGGCTTCCCTGATGTTATCAGGTAAATGATCATCAATGATATCGCCCAAACACAAATTGTCCTTGATTTCATGGATTTTTAATTTTGCTAAAATATTTTTTTGAGAGTCTACAAGAAACATTTTATCCCTATTGTTTAATCAAAATTTTGTTGGATCAGGCATTACTTCAAACCCCATTTTTTTTATTTCAGTTAACTGTACCCACAGCAATGAACGGGGTTGATTATATATTGCAAAATCCCTGTCATTCTCATACCAAAATAGTTAAAAAGTCGTTGCAAATCAAACTCTTTATTAACTACAAGCAAGGATTAGGTTAAAGCCACGGATAAACCCCAGTTCTGTTCACCAACAAAATTTTTACCCTTAAAAATATTTTGATTTATCCTTGCTTATATCAAATCCTTGTAGTTAACTAAAACACAATACAAAAAATACTTTAAACAACACCACGCACCATAAAATATTGCAAATCAAAAAAAAAATAATTATTTGCTATGAGCAACAATTAAACCCTAAAAAATAGTTGCAAGTAAAGCTCATTAATCGTTGTAAATCGTGTTGCAAATGCTTCCTACTCATTATGAATAATTAAACCTTAAAAGTGAGTTGCAAGTAAAGCTTCTTATTGGATGCAAATACTGTTGCAAATGCTTCCTACTCATTAAAATTCAAGCAAAACGCTTTGTTAAAGTGACACCCTCAAAAATATTTTGATTTATCCTTGCTTATATCAAATCCTTGTAGTTAAAATAACAAAATTATCACTTGCTATGAGCAACAATTAAACCCTAAAAAATAGTTGCAAGTAAAGCGCCTTAATCGTTGTAAATCGTGTTGCAAATGCTTCCTACTCATTAGGGAATAATTAAACCCTAAAAAATAGTTGCAAGTAAAGCGCCTTAATCATTGCAAATTAGGTTGCAAATTATTTTCATATTCTTCAAAAAAAATTAAACACTAACAACAGGTTGCAAAGCAAGCTCCATAATAGGTGCAAGTGATATTACAAATGAATTTCGCACAATTACTAAGTCAATATCTAAGGATATTAAATATAAGTGAATTTGCTTTGGCTGATGCTATAGGTATTGATAAGTCAAAGATAAATAGGTGGAAAAAAGGGACACATCCAAGTTCAAATAAAGGGTGTCAGGTTTTGCGTGACGCCATTGTGCCTTTTTTAGAGTGTAAAGCGAAAAGCTTATTTCTTGAAGCGGGAGAAAAAGCGAAAACTTTACCCAGTTTTTCAATGGAAAACCTATTGCAAAACTTGGCATTTGATTTGAAGATTTTAAAGGAAAAGTTTGAGGAAAACCCTTGTGAGAAGAGAAACGCGAAAAAAGTGGGAGCGCTATTGGATGAATATTTGCGTTTAATGTTAGATGAGCCAGAATCTCAAGTTTCTCAAATCCTGATAGCGGCAGATGCCTTGGATTTGAAAGCGGATGATTTACACAAGAATTGTCCGCAGTGCAAAAGTCAGGAGGTTCCCAAATTGCGGGCTGAGGCTTTTTGTTTGAGAGCGAAAGCCTTAGAGTTAATTGGTAATCCAGGACGTCAACTTTTGGAGGCGGCTCGGTGTCTTGGTGATAAGCCTTTTGAGTTTCAACCTGCGCAGGATGTTGAGAAACAATATCGTTTGGAGATAGAGGCTTTGATGACAAAGGCGCGGGCTCAGGAAATTGCTAGGCAGGTTTCTGAGAAGTTGGAGAATTCTAAAGTCACTCTTGTTGTTAAGGAAAGTTGGTAAAAATAACTACAAGGATTACTTTTAATAAAGGATAAGTCAAAATCTTATTTTCACAAGGTTTATCCTTTTTTAAAAGTAATCCGTGTAGTTAGTGCCTGACAGAAAAAGCGGATTTAAAAAGTTTATCCTTTATTAAAAACGTGAGTTCGACTTGAATATTAAGAATGTAATCCAGTTTGCCCACGCTACGTTCAACGTTAATTATTGTACCTGTATCAAGGACTACTCACCTCCGTTAACGGCTCAAGTGCAGTGTTGATATCTTGCTCAAAAGCAGCGAGATCATCTTCGTCCAGTTTTGGTAATGTGGCAAATAATTGGTCAAGTTCTGCCATAGCAACCTTTTTTTGGGACGGGAGAATGCGAGCAACAATCGCTTGATCATGTACAACATCAAATTGGATAGACTGAGTCATGACTTGGTTTAAGATTGCTGGGAAATTTTGAGTCACCTTGCTATCAATTTGTCTTTCCATAATGAGAACCTTTAAAACTTACTTATGAAAATTTCTCATTATAGCAAATATGTGCAAGATAAATCTCAAATCATTATGGCAAAATCTTAAGTACTGAATCATAAGTTTTCAGGTATTTTGGAGTCCAAAGCAGCGCTTTGGAAAAGAGATGTCCAAAGCGCTGCTTTGGACTCCAAAATACGGTAAAACTTGTGAACGGGTACTTATCACCAAAACAAGATTGCAAATCTGCATCACTTGTTCTTTTGTTGTCTATGGCATTAGCGAAACGAATTGAGAAAAAACATTTTGAAACTCTTGCTAAAATATGAACCATGAGCGGATTATCTAATACCTCTTGTACCCGTTCCATTTCCCCTGGATACATTTGAGCAATCCAATAGGAGTGGCTATATGAAGTACACACGCTGCTGCTTTCATTTTCTTTACATAGAAAGTGCGTTTGTACTTCGAGATTTATACGCTCTTGGTATTGTTTTTTAAGGAGTAATTGAGTTTTGTCATAAAAAGTCTGTTCGTCATCCAAGGGAAAACTCAAGGAAAAATAGATATAATTTTTGTCAAACCAAGGACACTTTTGATCATCTACTAGCCAACAAATCTCGTTTGTTTTTTTTAGCGGTTTTTTTTGGATTGGGTGCGGTAGCTCATGTGAGACGCACCCAACAAAACAATAGAATGTGAGTATTGTCAAAATTCGCATAGTGAGCTTAGCGCTGTTTTAAAAGATCATTACAACTATTTTTGACAAACAAAAAGTAACTGATCACAATGAGAAATGATGAAACCAATACCACCATAACGATACTGGCGGTTAAAATTGGATAGGCACTCTGCCAGATACTTTCCATCTTTGAGACACCAGATTCATTCAATAGACGAAGGGCAGCCAATCGTTCTTCAATGTTTTCCCAGACGGAGCAAATCACATATTGATAAAACATTTCTTTAATCCAACCATAGCTGATGTAAACCAACATCAGACTGGCTATGGCGCTACCGAGAACAACCGTAAAGAGTTGGAGTGTAAAGACTCCCCACAATTCTTTGACACCACTCCCCATCGCGCGAAATATCGCCATTTCTGTTGCTTTGATGCGTAAGCTAATTGCCACATTAAAAAAGACAAAAAGCGATAAAAAGATAACGCCCAAGGTCATTCCCACATTTCTGCTGGTACGATTTCTGTTGCTGCCGCAAAAATATGTCCGCTTCGATAAGGCGCATCCATTCGTGGGTTTTCGTTGTATTCCCATTCGTCCTTAATTAATAATTTATAGTCAGTCAGCCCCTGTTTATTCAACCAGCTCATCCATGCTTTTTCAGTCATGGCGGCGTCTTCCTTTTCAGTATAGAGCCTGACATCACTTTCCTTTATTATGCTAAACAGGTAATTACCATATTGATCTCTATTTTGCTCAACGGCGGCTTCAATGAGCTGATGATTGTTAGAGGAAATTTCCACTTGGAAGTAACGCCTATTTTCAGGACAGTGGTAGGCATTTGAACTCATTCTGAGCCCAAAATGAGGCGTTGTAATGGCTTTATAGTCAAAACCTGGCATTGTATCAACGACTGAAACAACCGGTACACAAACTCGTTCTCCACCTGGCAATCTGACAAAGATATTTTCTGCCGAAAGAGAATAACCCAGCTCATCATGAAGCAATTCTTTTGTGACTATGACGCCCTCCTGTTCATTACTGTTGAATCGAGGCTCAGTCCCTGAAAGCGGTATCAATTGCTTGGTGCGAAACAGTGGATCACGGTAATCAAGCCAGTGAATTTCTGTTAAATCAGCTTCCTCTCCTGAAGCATCGAAAAAGCGCCAGGCACTTTGGTAAGTTGGATAAACTTCAGCCGCTTTTGTGAGCGGTTCAACAAGCGTCAAACTTTCTCCCTTTTCAACAATGTTGATCAGGTGTTCGAGATTTTTATTAAGGCGTCGTAGCGCTAAAGTGGAGGCCGTTTTTTCTGATGACAAGATTTGCGCTTGCACTTTCTGACGTGAGTCCAGTAGTATGGTTTTTAAATCTCCCCAAGAAATTTGCGCATAATCTAACTTTGAACAGAGCTGATCAATCACCTCATTTTGTCGATTGTGATCAGTGCATAGCTCTTGTTTTTCCTCCGTCTGTGCTTCAATGACAAAGTCATCAAACGATAAATCCTCCTCATTTGGAACCGTTTCTTCTTCAACTGGCTTCCCTAACGATTCAAGCAAATGCCTCACATGCTCTCGATACCAATCATCAATTTCACTCACCGTGGTTTCTGAAATAATATCCCGCACACCTGTTGATAAATAAGGATCCTTATCGGATTCAATATTAAATGTACGCAAATAATTGCTTTCATTACGGTGCTCGTTGACCATCTCAAACCAATCAATCATTTGATTAGAAGTAATGGCGAGGGAAAAGAGAAAGGCGAAGGCTAACAGGGTGATGATCGAAATTGTCATTGAGTTATCCGCTTTTGAGACAATATTTTGCCATGCAACACGGGAAATAAAGCGCAAATTGGATAGCCTGCCAGAGGAGGGTTCGGGTAAGTTTGGAAGCTGCTCGAAGCTGGATTCAGTGCTTTCAAGCCCTTGACTATTCGCCTGTTTAGCTGTTGTTTCCGCTTTTTCGGTCATTTCCTCCTGCTCGTTTTTAGACCAACCCTCTGGCGGACGCTGCTTCTTATTTAACACCACTTGGCTCATGATCACTTGATCAGCGTACTTAAACGCATGTTCATGATGATGAGTGACCATGATAATGGAGGAACCCGTCGTTTTTTGCCAATTGCTTAGAATACTGACCACTTTTTCCGCATTATAGGGATCAAGACTGCCCGCCGGTTCATCAGCAAACAAAACTCTTGGTTGTTTAGCTAATCCTCTTAAAATGCCCACTCGGCTGAGTTGCCCCCCAGATAATTCATTGGCTTGTGCCTCACCATAGCTGCCCAAGCCCAAGGTGGTCATCAAATCCTTTGTGTAATCTGTTAATTGGTTTTGGCTGTAGTTTTGGGTGATATAGAGCGGTAAAGCCACGTTATCGGCGGCGGATAATGGCTTTGATTCGTAAGCCCGTTGAAAAATAAAGCCAAAATCTTCTTGGGGAATGCCTTTTGTATAAGGGTGCGCTTCCCCTTCTTTTGTGAAGTATGTGATTTGATTGGCTTGAGTGTTGTTAAGCGACTCGAAGCCGCCCAGAATGGAGAGAAAAGTTGATTTTCCTGAGCCTGAATAACCAACTACTGCAACAAAGCCTGGGTAGATTTCTAAATTTTTTCCAGAGCCATCGTTTAATTGAAGGTTCCAGTTGTTTTCCTTTTTCTTAACGTAAGAAAAAGTAAAGTTTTGGTTGATTTCAAAGATTTTTGTCATAAAAGTAACTACAGGGATGAGTTATAAGAAAGGATAATGCCTCATAATTTGAGAATAGATTTTCATTCTCTTAGTACAACGGATTAGGGCATTTGAAATAGATCCAAAACTGGCACACATCAATCCGTTAACTCCCCTAATCCGTTGTACTAGACTTTTAGAGGCTGTTTTGGAAAAAATGAAAAGTCTTTTTCAGAAAACGAGAAAG
>CAYFOB010000154.1:0-8147 GCA_964344525.1 uncultured Thiomargarita sp. | reverse complement strand
GATGTTCATAAGCGAGATTGGCTAATTGTTCTACTTGTCCATAAAATTCGGATTCTCCCCGCTCTTTTTGTAATTCTTGTTCTATCTCTGTACGCACTTCCGCAAAAGGACGAATCGCTTCAGGCTTTTGATCTTCTAATTTGATGATATGAAAACCAAACTGGCTTTTTACAGGTTCGCTGACTTCACCCACTTTCAAAGCCTTGACAGCCTCTTCAAATGGCTTAACCATTACTCCAGGTCCAAACCACCCCAAATCACCGCCCTGTTTCCCACTACCAACATCTCCAGAAAATTCCTTAGCTAATTCTTCAAAAGATTCACCAGCACGTATTTTGGCCAACAAATCTTGCGCTTTTTGGGTAGCCGCTTCTACCTTAGCGGGTGTCGCCTCCTGATCAACATTAATCAAAATATGTCGGGCCTTCCATTGCCCTGGCGTTGTAAAAAAAGTTTTGCGTTCTTGATAGCGTTCTTTTAAGGTCTCTTCATCTATACTGCGTGTGGTGACCAAATTATTTTGCGAAAACTCCACATATTCAATACTGACTTTTTCAGGGGTCATGTATTGTTGCTCATTATAATGACTTTCAATTTCTGCATCAGTCACAATCACCGATTCGTTAAAACGACTGGCAGGAATAATCAGGTGAGTGATAGAGCGTTCTTGTTTTTCAAGACGAGCGCGTTCCTCAGAATCCCTAAAAAAAGCAGAACGTAATACGCCCTCACGGATTTGCTCAGTGAGCAATGACCGCCGGAATTTGAACTCAAAGCCGGCTGTTGTCATACCTTGGTAACTTAAAACTTGTTCATACTGTTCCTGATAAAATACGCCTTCCAATTGGAAGGCCGGAATACTATGAATGCGATTGACCAAAAAACCATCACCTATCCACATACCAGCATCGGTTGCAGATTGCACTAACAGCTCTTCTTCTATCATCTGTTTCAAGGTACTTTCCCTAATTTCCTTCTCCATGAAGGACAAATCAATATTTTGGTTTTGAAACATATTATGAAGCTGTTGTTTCCGTAGCCTAACTTGTTGTTGAAAATCGTATTCCGACAATTCAACACCATTGACTTCGGCAATCACTCTTGTTGGCGCAGGATTAAAGTATTCATTGATTCCCCAAAACGCAAAAGGAATACAAATGATGATAACAATAACCCAAGCCAACCAACCTTGGGCACCATCACGGATATTTTGTAGCATGGTTTTTGACCTTTTTTAAAAGAGAGGAATTATGAGAGAAAATTTTGAATAAAAAAAAAGCGTATCTGAATTGATACGCTTTTTGATATTAAAATGGCGGAGCGAACGGGGCTCGAACCCGCGACCCCAGCCGTGACAGGGCTGTACTCTAACCAAACTGAGCTATCGCTCCATGAAAAAAAAATGGCGGAGCAGACGGGACTCGAACCCGCGACCCTCGGCGTGACAGGCCGATACTCTAACCAGCTGAGCTACTGCTCCATTAAATAGGGTATGTAAATATTATAATCACATAAAATCAAAAATGCAAACTTTTTTTTCATCAAATAAAATGGGTGTTGAGGGGATCGAACCCCCGACTTTCGCCTTGTAAGGGCGACGCTCTCCCAGCTGAGCTAAACACCCAAGCAATTTGGATTGGTCTGTACGAATACCAACCCAATTGATGAACTAATTATAAATCATTTCAAATCAAAAATGCAAACTTTTTTTTCATCAAATCAAAAATAAAAATTAATGGGTGTTGAGGGGATCGAACCCCCGACTTTCGCCTTGTAAGGGCGACGCTCTCCCAGCTGAGCTAAACACCCAATTTTTTTATACTACAATTTAGTTTACAGCATCCTTAAGCGCTTTACCAGCCTTAAATACTGGTACCTTTGCAGCCTTGATATCGAGACGTTCACCTGTACGTGGATTACGTCCCACCCTGGCTGCACGCTCTCGTACTGTAAAAGTCCCAAATCCTATTAAAGTAACTGTGTCATCTTCCGCTAATGCATCTTTGATACTATCTATGACCGCATCAACTGCTTTCGCAGCTGTGGTTTTAGAAATATCAGCGGAATCCGCAACGGCTTGGATTAATTCTGATTTGTTCATTTGTCCCCCGTTTGACGTGGATAAATAATACACTAAATTTGGTTAATCGATCAAGAACTGACGTGAGCTATTATATAAACAGTATAACCTGCCTGACAAGAAATATTTTTAAACGCGGGCGTTGCCTTATTGTAGCACATTAATGAGTTTGCACACTCAAATTTGGCCCCACACTGACACGGCTTTCGATACCTGATTTAAGTACAATTTCTTCTTCTAGTGGTATTGGCATCCGTTGCAAAGCAAACTCAAAAACTTCTTCTATCCATCTAACAGTTTTAATAGTTAAGTTGTCCTTGATATTATCTGGTATTTCCTGTAAATCCTTTTGATTTTCAGTAGGAATTAATACCAGACGTATTCCACCTCTAAGGGCAGCCAACAATTTTTCTTTCAAACCGCCAATGGGAAGAATTTCCCCACGTAAGGTAATTTCACCTGTCATCGCAACATCAGAGCAGACTGGAATGTGAGTCAATACTGACACTATTGCAATACATACACCAACACCTGCACTTGGACCATCCTTAGGCGTCGCACCTTCTGGCACATGAATGTGTAAATCATATTTTTGATAGAAATCATTTTCTATCCCCAAACTTTTTGATCGTGATCGTACCACACTCATGGCAGCTTGGATGGATTCTTGCATAATATCGCCTAATTGTCCAGTATATGACAATTTGCCTTTACCCTGCATTGTCGCTGCTTCAATAGTCAGTAAATCACCACCCACTTCAGTCCAGGCCAAGCCCACCACTTGACCTATACGATCGAACTCGTCAGCACGTCCATAACGGAAGCGTCGCACACTTAAATACTTTGTAAGATTATCCGATGTGATGGCCACCGGTTTTTTCAAATCTTTGTGTTTGAGCAAAATTTCTTTAACAACTTTGCGGCAAATTTTGGCCAGTTCGCGTTCTAAATTACGTACCCCCGCTTCGCGGGTATAAAAACGAATAATATCGTGGATCGCATTCTCACCAATCTGAATTTCATTGCTCCCAATACCATTATTTTTGATCTGCTTAGGGATCAAATAATCTTTGGCAATATTAAGCTTTTCATCCTCTGTGTACCCTGATAAACGAATAACTTCCATCCTATCCAAAAGTGGTGCAGGAATCTTTAAAGTATTTGCCGTTGCAACAAACATTACCTCAGAAAGATCATAATCCACTTCCATATAATGATCATTAAAAGTATTATTTTGCTCAGTGTCAAGTACTTCTAATAAAGCCGACGACGGATCTCCGCGAAAATCCATTGACATTTTATCTATCTCATCCAATAAAAACAATGGATTACGTACACCCACTTTGGATAAATTGTAAATAATTTTGCCAGGCAATGAGCCAAGATAGGTGCGACGGTGTCCCCGAATTTCAGCTTCATCACGCACCCCCCCCAAGGACATTCGTACAAATTTACGATTTGTTGCACGCGCAATGGACTTACCCAAAGAAGTTTTGCCCACCCCTGGCGGGCCCACCAAACAGAGAATGGGCCCCTTCATTTTTTTCACACGCAATTGTACCGCAAGATATTCAAGAATTCGCTCTTTAACCTTTTCTAAACCATAATGATCGTTCTCTAAAACTTGCTCTGCTTGACTAATATTTCTACAAATCTTGGTACGCTTTTTCCAAGGCACATTGATCATCACATCAATATAATTACGTACCACCGTCGATTCCGCCGACATTGGCGGCATCATTTTCAGTTTTTTGAATTCTGCAGTGACTTTTTCTTTAGCCTCCTTCGACATGCCAGAAGTTTCAATTTTTTTGGCGATATCATCTAATTCATTAGGAACATCTTCAAGTTCTCCTAATTCCTTTTGAATCGCCTTCATTTGTTCATTAAGATAATATTCTCGCTGGCTTTTTTCCATCTGGCCTTTAACTCGTTTACGAATGCGTTTTTCAACATGGAGCAGATCAATTTCTGTTTCCATCAAGCCAACCAGATGTTCTAAGCGTTTTTGTACATCAATTATTTCAAGTACATTTTGTTTTTCTTCAAGTTTGATCGCCATATGCGCGGCGATAGTATCTGCTAATCGACTAGGATCATCAATACTCGACAAAGAATTAAGAATTTCGGGTGGGACTTTTTTATTCAGCTTAATATATTGGTCAAAGTGCTCCGTAATAGAACGCGACAGCACTTCTATTTCTGTTTCATCACCCAACTCGGCCGATAACGGGGCAACATTAGCAGTAAAGCCTTCCAAAGTGGACAAAAAATGAATGATTTTTGCTCGTTGTCCGCCTTCTACCAATATTTTTATTGTACCATCAGGCAATTTTAGTATTTGTAAAATGCTAGAAATTGTACCAACACTGTAAATTTCATCCCCCCCAGGATCATCTTCGGATGAACTTTTTTGTGTCACCAACATAAGATGCTTATGGTTATCAGCCAGCGCTAATTCTAAGGCAGAAACAGAGGCTTCGCGACCCACAAACAACGGTATTACCATATGTGGGTAAACAACCACATCCCTTAAAGGAAGAACCGGCAAGTTCTGATGGGGTCCTTCTATAACGCCTTCGGAAAACTCATCATCATGTGCCATATCAGTTATCAATTATCAGTTATCAATGAATTTAGCGAAGCTTTATTATAAATATGCATTTGTTCTATTACGCAGAGGCTGCCTGTTTATCTAAATTATTGTACAAAATTAATGGCTGAGAATCGCCCTCAATGACAGTTTCATCAACGATTACTGATGCCACATCGTCCATGGAGGGTAAATCATACATGCTGTCTAACAACACTTGTTCTAGGATAGAACGCAATCCGCGTGCCCCAGTTTTTCTCTCTGTCGCTTTGCGTGCCACTGCTCGTAAAGCTTCTGGTCGAAATTCGAGTTTTGTACCTTCCATCTCAAACAAACGCATGTATTGTTTGGTTAAGGCATTTTTGGGTTCTGTGAGTATTTGTACGAGTTGCTCCTCATCTAATTCTTCAAGTGTTGCAGCGACTGGTAAACGCCCAACAATCTCTGGAATTAAGCCATACTTAATCAAATCTTCCGGCTCAAGTGAATCAAGTAGTTGATTGAAAGTCCGTTTATCCTCTTTAATTGAAACTTGCGCCGAAAAACCTATACCGCTTTTTTCAGTGCGCGCTTGAATCACTTTTTCTAAGCCAGCAAATGCGCCCCCACAAATAAATAAAATATTTGTGGTATCAACCGCAATAAATTCTTGTTTTGGATGTTTTCTGCTACCTTGAGGGGGGACTGAAGCCACCGTACCTTCAATTAATTTCAACAGCGCTTGTTGTACGCCTTCCCCAGAAACATCCCTGGTTATTGAGGGATTATCAGCTTTGCGGGTAATTTTGTCAATTTCATCTATGTAAATAATCCCCGTTTGGGCCTTGTCGGCATCGTAATCACAACTTTGCAATAATTTTTGGATGATATGTTCAACATCTTCACCAACATAACCAGCTTCTGTCAGCGTGGTGGCATCAGCCATCACAAAAGGTACATCTAAAAACTTAGCAAGCGTTTCAGCCAATAGCGTTTTGCCACTGCCAGTGGGTCCTATCAATAAAACATTACTTTTGGCAATTTCTACATCGTTTTTAGTATTACTTTCCAAGCGCTTATAGTGGTTGTACACAGCTACCGAAAGGACCTTTTTAGCATAATCTTGCCCTATCACATATTCCTTTAAGTGTTGATTGATTTCATGTGGAGTTGGCAAGCGGGAAGCGTTATCAGATTCACCGCCTTCTGCGAGATCTTTTTGTATGATGTCATTGCACAATTCAACGCATTCATCACAAATATGGACCGACGCGCCCGCAATCAGCTTATGTACTTCATCTTGGTTTTTCCCACAAAAGGAACAATAGAGCAAGTGAGCACCTTTGTTGCCTGATTGGCCTTTCCTCCTTTCAGCCATAAAAAGTCCCCCTAATAAAAACGGTTATTCGCCTTTTGTTAAGGCTTCTCGTGTTGATAAAACAGCATCGACAATACCATATTCCACAGCAGCCTCAGGTTCCATAAAATTATCTCGATCAGTATCTTTTTGGATCGTTTCTAAAGGTTGTCCTGTATGTTTAGCAAGTATATCATTCAAACGCTCACGCACTTTCAAAATTTCACGGGCATGAATATCAATATCAGTTGCCTGTCCTTGAAAGCCCCCTAAGGGTTGATGAATCATCATGCGCGAATGGGGCAAACAATAACGTTTTTTGTCAGCACCACCGGCCAACAATAAGGCCCCCATGCTAGCCGCTTGCCCGACACACAGGGTACTGATATCGGGCTTAATAAATTGCATGGTATCGTAAATTGCAAGTCCTGCTGTTACTGAACCGCCCGGCGAATTAATATATAGATGTATATCTTTTTCTGGGTTTTCTGATTCTAAAAAAAGTAGTTGGGCAACGACAAGATTAGCCATATAATCTTCAACTTGACCCACTAAAAAAATCACACGTTCTTTGAGTAACCTAGAATAAATATCATAGGCTCTTTCCCCGCGTGCAGATTGTTCTACTACGACGGGTACTAAACCACCTGTTGCCAAAATGTCAGAATGTTTATTCATCGGTTGTCAATCTGCCTTTGAGTTTATATCGTTACTGCAGTGAAAAAATCCGTCTTTTTTTCTGTTATCTGCGCTTTGTCTAATAACCAGTCCACGATCTCGTCTTCTAGCACTTTTGTTTCTACTTCTGTCAGGCGTTGTTTATTTGTATAATATTCTTCTATAACAGCATCTGGATTATCAGAAGTACGCGCAATATTTTCAACCATTTGTCGCACTTTATCGGCATTTGGTTGCATTTGACGTATCCGAATTAATTCACCTATTAAAAGTCCAATTTTAACCCGCATTTGTGCTTCATCTTTAAATTGATCAGCATGTAGGTTTTCAATTTGCCACTTTTGTTGTTGCGTTTTTAAAAGATGTCGCGTTTCTTCTTCAACTAAGGAAGGTGGAACTTCATCAATTGGATTCGCTTTTAACAAAGCTTCAAGTACTTGTTGTTTGAGTTGGGCTGAAGTCACATATTTTAATTCACGTTCCATATTGCGACGCGCCTCAATACGCAAAGTATCCTCACTGCCATCCGCCACTCCAAAAGACTTGACAAAATTTTCATCTATTTCAGGCAAATGTGATTCTTCAACTTTTGAAACATGCACCTCAAAATGTACAGTTTGACCCGCTAATTCAGGATTAGTATGCTCTTTGGGAAAAGTTAAGTCAAATTCGATATCATCTCCCTTTCTAGTTCCCATTAATTTTTCTTCAAAACCGGGCAGAATAAAATTTTTTTGTCCTAAAATCACCGGTATTTGTTTGAAATCATTTTCTTTTAAGGGATTACCGTTAATGGCACCAACAAAACTAACAACAACACGATCACCGTCTATGCTAAGGCGGTCAACTTCCTGCCATGTTTGATGCTGTTGGCGTAACCGTAACAACAAAGTATCAACATCGGCTTCTGTAATTTTTGCTACTGGCTTTTCGACAGCCAATCCGTCTACGTGTAGCGTGGTGAATTTTGGAGATACTTCAAAGGTAGCAGTGTAGGACAATCCTTGTTCAAGATTATTGATGTCGCTTTTCAAATCAAAGGAGGCATCACTAACCGGGCGTAGGTTTTCCTGGGTGAGTGCTTCAGAAAAACTGGTTTGTATGACTTCACCTAAAATTTCGTCGCGCACCAGTTTACCATATCTTTGTTCCACCAACCGCATGGGGACTTTTCCGGGCCGAAAACCATTAATTTGACTTTGGCGTGCTAATGATTTGAGACGATCTTTTATTTTTGGTTCGATACTTTCTTTAGGTATCCCAATTGTCAAACGGCGCTCGACACCACTAGTCGTTTCTACGGACACTTGCATGTCTTAAACCTGTTGTTTTCTGGTTAATTTATACGCGATGTTCAATTTTGAACAAAGCCAAAAAAATCCGCGCCAAAGGTATTTAGCAGGGATGTCAATCTGGTGCGAAAGGAGAGACTCGAACTCTCACGGGTATTACCTCACTGG
>CAYFOB010000153.1:3194-8207 GCA_964344525.1 uncultured Thiomargarita sp. | reverse complement strand
TTATTTTTATTAAATAAATAAAAAATATTTATATCACTACTTCTTGGGGACTACCCCTTTTTTAAAAGTAATCCTTGTAGTTATTCGTTTAATTATTGGCGCATAATACTTTGTGCCTAAATTGATCACTTTTTTGGCGAAAGCAATATTGTGTTTTGCATCAAAACGGGCAATGGCTTCCATAAGCCTGACTTTGGGCAGTGACAATCAAACGTTCTTGTTGCTCTTCAAAATCCCAATAAATTCTTTTAAAACATGCTCAAAATTTTCTATATCAAAATCTTGGGCATATTCACGTAGTTTATCAGCATAATGGTTTAAACCTTGCAGCTCATATTCTGAAGACAATTTCTGCAAAGTGTCTGCGAACTCTTCAACAACAGGAGTTTCCATGATGCCACTTTTACTCTCTTCCCACAAAGGCATTATTTCCTTTTTCAATTCCTCAGTCAATTCTGGATGCTTGCCAATTTGTTCATGGAGCAAATTGACTAAGTTTTTATCTGTGGTTTCGATAATCACCTCTGTTATTTGATTATACTTTAAATATTGTGATAATTCATTAAAAAGGGTTTGCATCCTAACAGGCTTAAATAAAAAGCTATCAAAACCGTATTGTGTGATTTTTGATTTTTCAGCTATATCGATAGAAGCCGTTAATGCAACAACAGGTATTTGTTGGGTATTGGGATTATCTTTTAGCCGTTGGGTTGCCTCATAACCATCCATCACCGGCATTCTGATATCCATTAAAATCAAATCCGGTGAATATTTATCGACAAAAAGTAAGGCTTCTTGTCCATTTTCGGCTTCTACTACTTCTAAATTGACTTTAGTCAAAATTTCTTTGATCAATATGCGATTGGATTCAATATCATCAACAACCAATATCCGTGCTTTTTGAAAGGAAATTTGATGGATATCAAAGTATTTTTCCTGTGTGTCAGTCGGTGCTGTCGCAGAAATGTTTACATCTTGTAAGGTGATTTCAAAAACGCTCCCAGCCCCAGCTTGACTTGAAACAGAAATGTGACCATTCATCATTTCTATTAGTCGTTTAGTGATGGCTAATCCTAAGCCGGTGCCACCATATTTTCGGTTACTTTGCCCCTCTTGTTGCCTAAACGATTCAAAAATAAGCGCCTGTTGACTTTCTGGGATACCGATGCCAGTATCTATTACTGAAATAATTAAATCGATTTTGCTCAAGGTATTGATCTTATCATTTTTTTGTGCGCTCAATTTGATGTAACCTTTTTCAGTAAATTTAATCGCATTACCAAGCAGATTGAGCAAAACTTGTCGTAACCGGCTTTCATCCAGTAGCAATGCAGGTGGCAGCTCATTATCAATTTCAATCATAAAATCTAGATTTTTTTCGGCGATTTTGAGCGCAAAAATTTGTTTGAGCTCCTCAAAAATAGTATAAGGATTGATAGCTTCATATTGAATTTCCAAATGCCCCGCCTCAATTTTAGACAAATCTAATATATCATTAATCAAAGTGAGCAAACTTTTGCCAGCCGTTTGAATCGAGTTCAGATAACTCTTTTGTTTTTTATCTGCAATCAATGAAGATAAGAGCTCTGAAAAACCAATGACAGCATTCATGGGAGTACGTATTTCATGACTCATATTGGCAAGAAAAAGGCTTTTGGCGCGATTAGCAGATTCTGCCGTCTCTTTTGCTTTTTGCAATGCCAACATGCTTTTTTCTAAGGCTGCCTCAGCGCGTTTACGTTTAATAAGTTCAAGACGCAGCTCATTTCGTTCTTGGCGTAATGCTTGCTCTAATTGCGCTGATGTAGTCACATCTACGGTGCTCAGCAATAAAGAAGCCTCTACATAGCCACATGAATCAATTTCCAAGTCAAAATAACGCTCATGCGCATAAATTTGAGGTATAATGATCGGTTTTTGTTTGTTTTTAATTAACGCTTCTAATTCATCCTCATAGCCAATCAGTATTGGAAAAATATCGGTAAGCAACTCTCCTGTTAAATCAGGAGATTCCTTTGTTATCCACTGATGCAAGGCATTATTGCTCTTTAGAATGAATAAATCTTTATTAATAAGCGCATATCCAATTTCTTGAGAGTTAGACATTGTTATTTTGGTTGTGTTTTTTGGCGCTCTGCTCCTAACTATCCAACAGGAAAATCAATTTTAAAAAGAACGCCATTACCAAGCGTACTCTCACAAGTTACCGCACCACCCAGCTGGCTAGTTACCAGATTGTAACAAACATACATCCCTAAACCCGTTTTCCCAGGGAGGGTGGTAAAAAACGGCTCAAAGACTTTTTTCAAAGTGTCAGGTGTCATGCCTTTGCCAGTCTCTGAATAGTTGATCTGCAAATGTTCATTTTCCAAAACGACTAGGATTTTAATCAACCCATCCTTTTTACCCTCTTCAAATCCATGTATTAAACTATTCATCATCAAATTGGTGATAATTTGCTCCAGTGGACCAGGCAAACTCTGAATAAGCAAATCATCAGGACAATCCACTTGAATTTCGATACTTGTCCGTTTGAATTTGCTATGTAAGGTGTTGATGACATCTTTGATCGCTGTTTTAACCTCAAATTGCACGGGCTTTTCGGTGGTTTGGTCAACCGCCGTGCGTTTAAAACTGTGAATCAAATTGATTGCCCGTTTTAAATTGGACATGGTGAGATTAGCCGCTTCATCAATATTTTTCAAAGCCTCAAACAGCTCATCTTCATCAACTTCCTCCTGTTCAAGTAATTGGTTAATGATTTGGGTATTTTCTTGCAGGCTTGAAACCATGCCAACCGCAACACCAATAGGTGTACCAATTTCATGAGTAAAGCCCGCCACCAAGCGCCCTAGCGATGCCATCTTTTCACTTTGTACTAGCTCATGACGTGTGCATGTTAATTCCTCTAGCTTGGCATTCAAACTCTTTGTTAAATCTTGAATGCGCAAATGTGTGGTAATACGCGCTAAGAGTTCTGCATGCTGTACGGGCTTGGTGATGTAATCTACTCCGCCCACCTCAAAACCTTTGACCTTATTATCAATATTTTGTTGAGCGGTCAAAAAAATAATTGGTATGCCAGCAGTACTCTTATCTGCTTTTAAGCGAGCAGATGTTTCAAAACCATCCATCTTTGGCATTATCACATCCAATAAAATGAGATCAGGGTGAGCAATTTTCGCCTTTTCCAGCCCCATTTCACCATCTTGTGCTGTTATGATTTTAAAACCAAAGTCCTTCAAATAATCAGCCACACTGACCAAGTTTGAGGGATCATCATCAACAGTTAGTATGGAATAGTTTTTAAAATTCATTTATTTTCTCCAATTTGAGTTATGAAACCCTAATAACTACAGGGATTACTTTTAATACGGGCACCGTCAAAACCGTTTTATAGCCGTGGTTTATCCCTTCTTAAATATAATCCTTGTCGTTATAAATTTTGATTCAGACAACAAAATCCCCCCCTTCCAACACATAACGACGATCACATTTTTCAGCCAACACAGAATCGTGCGTTACCAAAATCAGCGCCGTCCCCCGTTCATCTTTGAGCGAAAACAATAACTCAATCACACGATGTCCAGTTGTTTGATCCAAATTGCCTGTCGGTTCATCTGCAAATAAAATCTTTGGCTGACACGCAAAAGCGCGTGCAATTGCCACCCGTTGTTGCTCCCCCCCTGATAATTGTTGTGGCGTATGATGAAGGCGGTGCGACAAGCCCACTTGTTCTAATATCGCCAATGCCGCCGATTTCGCTTTAGCCTCTCCCGCCAATTCCATCGGCAACATCACATTTTCTAACGCGGTCAAGCCAGGTAACAGGTGAAAAGATTGAAAGACAAAACCCACTTTCCCCCCTCGTAATTGGGCTCGTCCATCTTCATCTAACTCATTTAAATTGGTCTCAAATAAACGTACATACCCGCTGGTGGGATTATCTAAGCCTGCCAATAATCCCAACAATGTTGATTTGCCTGAACCCGATGCGCCTAAAATAGCCACCGCTTCACCGGCATCAACTTCTAAGTTAATCTTATCCAAAATCGTCAACATACCGTCAGGGGCATAAACTTGTTTACCTAATTCTTGTGCTATTATTATTTTCAAGGTTCCCCCTCATATGAATTTATCATGTTAAAAAATTATTTTATTATTTTCATTACTGTGGTTTTTATCAGCGCATGTCCTTCAGAAAAAGAAAAAATTGACACGCAACCCGCTCCTTTAGAAAAAAGTGCCCTCCCAACGTTATTGGTTGTTGGAGACAGCCTCAGTGCGGCTTATGGTATTGCACCTGAGGCGGGTTGGGTGCATTTATTAGCGCAACGCTTGCAAGAATATCAAGTCGTTAATGCCAGCATTAGCGGTGAGACTACCAGCGGAGGGCGCAATCGTTTAACAAAAGCATTGCAACAATATCAACCCGCGATTGTCATACTTGAATTGGGTGCTAATGATGGCTTGCGTGGATTAAATCTTAAAACAATGCAAACCAATCTTGCCACTATGATAGAAGAATCTCAACAATCTGGCGCAAAAGTCTTATTGTTGGGCATGCGAATACCACCCAACTATGGCAAAACTTACACTGCGCAATTTCATCAAACATATTATGACTTAGCGGCAACTTATGATATTCCGTTAGTGCCATTTTTTCTTGAAGGCGTTGGGGGCAATCGTGCATTAATGCAAAATGATGGACTTCATCCAACAGCAGCCGCGCAGGAACGATTATTAGAAAATGTGTGGAGTGTGTTAGGTGTACGTTTTTTGAGATGACAAATAAAATTAAGTACTATGCCTCGCTTATTGCAATCGCTTGGAGCTTTATTATTGGCGCACTATTGCTGTATCAAGTGCGTCAAATGACTCAAGAATTAGCGATGGCTGAGGCACGCACGCACTTGGATCAAATTTTTCTCCTTTGGGGCACATCTCATGGTGGCGTCTATGTGCCCATTGATGAGCGCACACAGTCAGGCTCCCACCTATTTCATCTTCCAG
>CAYFOB010000153.1:0-3142 GCA_964344525.1 uncultured Thiomargarita sp. | reverse complement strand
ATTCAAACGCCCTTTGGAAAAAAACTTTGCCACGCCCATGATGGTTACAAAGTGGGTGAGGTGATCATCTGGAGTGCAGTATCACTTTGGATACTTGGAATTGGTGGAATTGGTTTGGGGATGCGAAACATGCAAAAGCGTTGCGCCGTTTTGGATGCCCTACAGTACCGCGCAGATTTTGAACGGATTATTACCAAGCTATCTTCAGATTTTGTACATTTTAGCCCAGATGAAATTGATACCCACATAGAACATGCTTTGCAAGTGATTGGTGAATTTGCGAAAGTTGATCGCAGTTACGTTTTTTTGTTTAGAGATGATCAAAGAACCATAGATAATACGCACGAGTGGTGTGCCAACGACATAAAATCACAAATAGCCAGTCTCCAAAAAATTGATCTTGATCAAGAATGGCCTTGGTTTGCCAAACGCATCAAAAATTTTGAGGATGTGTACATACCAAAAATAGCGGCCTTTCCAAACGGCACCGAAAAAAACTATTTTCAATTGCAAAACATTCAATCATTAATTGCAGTGCCAATGATCAGTGGTGGTTACTTAAAAGGATTTCTTGGTTTTGATGCTGTGAAATCGACACGAGAATGGTCACAAGATACCATTTCCTTGCTCAGAATAGTCGGAGAAATTTTCATTAATTCGTTAGAGCGCAAACGGGCTCAAGAACAAATTTGCAAATTTTCTATTGCGGTTGAACAAAGCCCCAGCACCGTTGTTATCACCGATACGCAAGCCAACATTGAATATGTCAATCCCAAATTTAGCGAGATTACGGGTTATACGCGAGAAGAAGTGATCGGAAAAAATCCACGGTTTCTAAAATCTGGGGAACAATCGCTCGCATTTTATCAAGCGCTATGGAAAACCATTCTATCTGGCGACACTTGGCGCAGTGAATTTTATAATAAGAAAAAGAACGGGACACAGTATTGGGAATTAGCCTCTATTTCAGCCATAAAAAATGCCGATGGAAAGGCTACCCATTTCATTAAAATTGGGGAAGATATTACAAAGCGCAAACAAACAGAAGCCGCATTACAAGAAAGTGAAGCTTTTTCTCGATCCATAATCAATGCCATTGGTGAAATTGGTGAAGGACTTTTTATTGTTGATGCAGACTTTTCTGTTCGGTATATGAACCAAGTTATGATTGATTGGTTTGGCAACCAGACGAACAAAATCTGTTATGCCTCTCTCGCTAATATTGAGCAAGCTTGTCCCTATTGTAAATTGGAAAAAGTCATTACGAAGGGAGAAACAGTGCGTTACCAACCAACAACACCAGATGGACGAACCTTTGAAGTCATTGCAACACCTATACCAAATAGTGATGGAACGGTTTCAAAAATGGAAGTGATTCGAGAGATTACTGCCCAAAAAAAGGCGGAAGTCGCATTAAAACAAGCCAAAGAAGAAGCTGAATCCGCCAATCGCGCCAAAAGTGAATTTCTGGCTAATATGAGCCATGAAATACGTACACCCATGAATGCGGTTATTGGCTTCAGTGAGCTCTTGTCCACGCTAGTCACAGACAATAAACAAAAAAGTTATCTGGAAGCCATAAAAATGGCTGGAAACATGCTGCTCACTTTGATTAACGATATACTTGATCTTTCCAAAATTGAAGCCGGGCGGCTAGAAATTCAGTATGATGCTGTCAGTCCGTCGTTAATACTCAATGAATTAACACAAATTTTTGATTTCAAAATCTCTGAGAAAAAACTGAAATTTTTGCTTGATATTGATAAAGAGTTACCGCTTGGACTTGTGCTTGATGAAACTCGGTTGAGGCAAGTACTATTGAATTTACTCGGCAATGCGATCAAATTCACTGAAACAGGTTACATTAAACTGACTGCAAAAACTTTTTACACAGCAAAGGATAAAGTCGATTTCATCATATCAGTAGAAGATACTGGCATTGGTATTCCTTCGAACCAACAAGGCATTATTTTTGAATCATTTCGACAACAACAGGGACAAAGCACCCAAAAATATGGAGGCACTGGGTTGGGATTACCAATCAGCAAACGATTAGTAGAAATGATGAAGGGGCAGATTTCCGTTTCAAGTCAAGAAGGTAAAGGGAGTGTGTTTCAAATTACTTTGCGGGATGTCAAGGTTTATGGCACCCAAAAGCCAAAGAACACTGCAAACACCATAATTGATTTAAAAAATATTTCCTTTAAAGGCAACAGGGGATTGGTTGTGGATGATATTGACTCTAACCGCCATTTGATCAAGGAATGGTTATTTCAAGTCGGTATGGAAATTATTGAAGCCAAAAACGGACAAGAAGCCTTACTATTTGCAAATAAATATCATCCAGATATCATTTTAATGGATATTAGAATGCCAGTCATGAATGGCTATGAAGCAACCAAACACTTGAAAAAGGGGAAAAACACCAAAGACATACCTATAATTGCCTTTACAGCTTCTGTTAAAGTGGAGATGAAATCACATCTTTTGGCGCAAGGCTTTGATGGTTATTTATCCAAACCTGTTAATATGGCTGCGCTTTTTAAGGAATTATCGCGCCATTTAACACACAAGCCTGATCTGCCTCATGAAGAAATTGTCCCAGAGTTACGTACTATTTTGGAAAAAGAAATGATGCCCATTTGGCAAGATATGGGCAACGTGATGGAAATCAATGAAATTGAAAATTTCGCTGAAAAACTCATCGAACTGGGCACCCGTTATAACGTGCAACGCTTAATCAATTACGGTGAGAATTTGCGTGAATTGGCCCAACATTTTGATATTATCAATCTTGAATCGACTTTAAAAGCCTTTTCCACAATAGTACAAGGGAATAAACAAATATGAACATATTACTGACCCCCATCACATACTGGCTCTTAATAGTCATGTGGGCTTTTATATTGTTTTTTTATATCAAACGACTTAAAATCTTAAAACAACAAAGCATTGCACTTCATCAAAGTAACGAACAACTTAAAAAAGAAATCAGAGAACGCAAGCGGGTGGAAACGGCATTACGCGAAACTCAGGATCAGCATCATGCCATTTTGAATAACACAGCAAATGTCATCTTTATTAAAGATATTAAACTCGATGTTCAAGTTAGTTAATTAGAATATTATGATATTTTAATAAA
>CAYFOB010000152.1:6987-8265 GCA_964344525.1 uncultured Thiomargarita sp. | reverse complement strand
ATGCCTTGTACGTCGCTGGGAATAAAAATACGGTGCTCACTTTATGGTCGATTTCTGATAAAATCACGGTGGAATTTATGACGCGCTTTTTTGAGAAGCTCAAAGCAGGGAAAGGACAAGTTGAAGCATTAACGGCAACTAAGCGCGAGTTTCTGGAAAGGGGTGGAAACTATAGTAACCCGAAGTATTGGGCGGCGTTTGTGTTGTATGGGGTTTAAATCAGAATTTTCTTCCTCTGCGCATACCATAAAGCGAAAAGGATTAAAAATGCTCACAAAAAACTTTTATAATATCATTGACAAGCGGCTCATTCAAATCATTGAAAAATATCAAAATGATCAGGCAATTAAACGCCATAAAAATTCAGAAACGGGGCAAAAAGCTTATGCCTTTCTGATTTGGTTTTTAGAGTTTTATGGTAAAACTACCCATTATTTACCTTACATTACGGATGGTGATGGTGACGGCTCTTGTGACATTATTTTTGACGCACCTGATAGCCGAAACAATCGCATTTATTATGTTGTTCAATCAAAATGGAATAATCGCAATAATGCCTTAAAGGATATTGATAGCAAGGAAGTTGGATACGCTTTAAATAATTTTACCACCATTATGCGAGGCTATAAAAAACCAACACAAAACGATAGCTTTAATCAAAAATTGTTGGATTTACAAGCTCATATTGAAAAAAATGGGCAAGTCAAATTTATTTTTTTGTCTTTGTGTCAAGGAAATACCAATATTAACGATAATATTGCCAGTTTTAAGGAAGAATTTAAACCGATTAAATTGGAGTTTATTGATATTAATCGGATTAAGCGTGACTATATTGAACGGGAATATAAGCAAATTACGCCAAGAAATCCATTAGAATATACTTATGATCCAGAAGAAACCCCCGTGACTTTAACCGTTGAACGCCCAAAACGTCAAAATGGCAGTTTTATTAAAATAGACAAACCTTTTGATGCCTATATTTTTTTAGTGAAACCCAAAACGATTTTTCGCTTATTTGAAGAATTTGGGTTTAGCCTATTTTTTAAAAATGTCAGAAATCCTATTTCTGATTCAGAAATTAATCAACAGATAGAAAAAACACTGCTTGAAAATCCTTATTATTTTTGGTACTACAACAACGGCATTACTGCTATCACTGATGATTTATCAGAGATTCAGGCGCGTGCTAAACAGTTTGAATTATTAGGATTCCAAATTATTAATGGGGCGCAAACTGTTCATGCGATTCATGCTGCTTACAAAAAGGCAACGCCCAGA
>CAYFOB010000152.1:0-6977 GCA_964344525.1 uncultured Thiomargarita sp. | reverse complement strand
GGCGGAAAAGATTTCGATTTGCAAGTGACACGTTATACCAATTCACAACATCCGATTTCTGAACGAGATTTTCAGGCCAATGATAACGTACAAATTCGCCTACAAAATGAATCATTTAATACGCAATTATGGTACGAAAAAAGACAGGATGAATTTCGAGGAGAAATGCCTAATAATATCAAAATCATACCAAATTTTGTATTTGCCAATGCTTATTTAGCTTATGAACTACAAGCGCCAGCAATTGTACTTCAAAATAGTCAAAATTTAATGAAAGGAGATAGCAAGGACTTGTTGTTTTTATCTCATCAGGAACAGTCGAGTGGCTTGTATGAGCGAGTTTTTAACGAAAATACCCAATTTGAAGATATGTTGTGTTCAATGTATCTATTGCGCTTGCTGGCAAACTCAACAGCCAATGGTGATTTTAACCAGGTATTCACCAGCCATCTTATTTACAGATTAGCCTTATTTAAGGTGATTTTTTCTAAATATATCAATCATAAATATGCTCATGTACCCCCTGTTAACAAAAAAGTCAAAGAATTGGTTGAAAAAGGTGAATCAGCGCGCTTGTTAAAAATTTATCAGTTGATTGACGTGAAAATGATGGAAGAACCAGAATGGATAACAGAAAGCCATTATGAAAAAATAAAAGAACATTTTGCAAAAATGGATATTTAAGTACCCAGCTACAAAGCTTTACCACTGTCATTAGGAGAACAAATGAAAAAATTTGTTAAAACAAGCAAATTATTCCTCAAATTGCTGATACAAGGAACCTGGGTTGTTGACAGCGCCCATAGTTTTGAGAATGCGTCACATCAGTTATAATCTGTCGTTTTTTTTAATGAGAGTGGGAGTTTGATGCGAAACTTCAATTTGGAGAATAAAAATGCTAAACAACAGATTGTATTTGCGCCGCTTGTCAGTGCATGGTTTTAAGTCGCTTGATAACTTTCATTCCGATTTAGAGCCGACTCTTACAATATTTATTGGGCAAAATGGGGCCGGAAAATCGACTATTTTACAAATTTTTACTTTTATTCAAGCATTTCTGTCAGGAGAACCTTTGCGTTTCTTTGAAGAGAGAACCTGGCTACTTGAAGGAATTAAGCCTTTATTTAGGAATTCTCACCTGATTGAAGTGACTCTCTCCTTTGGTAGAAAGGATGGAACTGAAATCATTTGGGATTGGAAATGGGATATACTTGAAAATATCAATAAAGATGAAAGTCTTAAGTATCAAAATAAGCAGAAAAAAATAGAAGTGTTCGCTTTATCTGCTCAAGGCATCAAAGTGGCTCATAATGTCATAGAAGGGTTACGCTTATCGGGTTCCATTTTCTCTGTGTTGGATACCAATATCATTGATAATGAAGAAAGTCAGGTAATTGCAAAAGCCGTGCGAGAATGGGGACAAGGCATTTGTTCTCTTGAATTGATGAATCCAGGAATTATGCGCCACGGTGCCAAAAGCGCTTCATTACAAATGGGCTATCAAGGTAAAGGCTTAAGCGGTTTTATAGCGGCGCTTTCTAAAGCGCAAAAAGAGCGTATTGTGAAACGATTGAGCCTATTTTACCCCTCACTCAAAGCACTTCACACAATCCAAAAAAGTAGCGGTTGGATTGATTTGCAGATTGCCGAAAATACCCATGACATTTCGGCTGAGCATATCAGTGATGGATACTTGCGTCTTATCACACTGGCCTCATTACCAGAACTCAGTGAGAAAATCAGCCTTATATTGATTGATGAAGTTGAAGATGGACTTGAACCTCATATTTTACCTGACTTAATTGAAAACATTCATCAGGAGCAATTAGCCCAATTAATCCTGACATCACATTCTCCTGTCTTAGTCAATCAGTTTAAACCTGAACAAATACGTTTTGTCACTCGCAACCCGAATGGCGCGGCGATTTCAGTCGGATTTCATGAAATCAATGAAATACAAAAAGATTTTGAATATCAAGGCGTGGGAGAAATTTGGTTTCATACATCAAATAATACCTTAGAACAATGGGTTAAGGATGCGTTTATTCATCGTTCAAGGCACAGGAAAATTTGATGAAAATACTCATTTGTGGAGAAGGTGAACATGACATGGGAGGGAAAACCTATTGTCCTCGCAAAAATATTTATGAAATTAACGAAGGATGGATACAAAAATTCATCCGTAAAATTCAGCCCAATTTAGATATCGTATTTGAAACACGACATAGAAAGGCGCTTATATCCTTCAGTGGTAAAAAAAAGCCGTTTGGTTTAAAGGGACATGGCGAAAAAGCATTTTCTGCCATGATGATTGCCAAACGTGAGGATTATGATGCTGTGGTTTTCATGGTGGATGCTGATACAAAAGACTTAAAACAATGGAAAGCCAAATACCAAGAAATTTTGGATGGCTTTAGCGCAGTAGAATCAGCTCCTTTAGGTATTGCCTGCGTTCCAAAAAAGTGCTTCAGAAAGTTGGTTGCTTTGTGACACTCAAGCTTGGACTGCATTGGGGCTGAGTGATTTAAAAGCACTCCCTTTTGCCCCAGAAATAATCTGGGGCAAAAGAAACGATCCTAAAAGTAATCATCCTCATCAATATTTTAAACGTATTTGTCAGAAAGCGAATATTCCAGACAATAAATATACCCGCTGGGAAGTTGCAGAATTGTCTGATATCAATATTATTGAAGAAAAATGTCCTAATAGTTTTATGGCATTCTACCAAGCATTCAAATAAACAGGGCTGTTTTCCACATTTTATGGTATTTTGGATATGCTTTACCACTGTCACTAGGAGAAAAAATGAAAAAATTTGTTAAAACAAGCAAATTATTCCTCAAATTGCTGATACAAGGAACCTGGGTTGTTGACAGCGCCCATAGTTTTGTCATTATCCTTGTCATTATGGCTATTTTTTCGACACCCTTAATGTTAGGGTCTATTAAAAATAAAGTCTATGTGGCTGTTAAAGAGCAGGCGGAAAAGGAAAATAATGCCAGAGAAATTACTATCCGCCTCAGCTCAAGCGCAGACGTGCCATTGAGGTTGGATAATGAATTTTTGGCAAAGGTCAAAAATTCATTTCCACAATTTAAAATCACTGGCAATCACAAGCATATTGTGATGATTGAAGGTCCCAAAGGGGAGGAAATGAGGACTTTGCAGAATATTGTGCCTCGTGATCCCAGAACGGAATTTCTGCAAATTCGCCCCAAAATTTCAGATGATTTTGGCTTGTTTGATCTTGTCGTTTCCAATAGTTTGGGGCAATTGCTTTATGGAGAAAATCAGTGGGAAGACTTATGGAAGGGCACCCAATTTATGGGTAAACCCCTGAAATTATTCTTATCCACAGGGCGCCCTATTCAAGGTGAATTTCGGATAGTGGCGCGTCAAGCAGCGCCTGGATTTAGAATTTATGGCAATACCCAAATAGGGCTTTGTTTGGAAAAATACTCAATGGGGTTGGGATGTCAGGAATATCCTGAGCTTGGCTTGCCCACCATCCCAAGGTATATTCCGCACAATTTACCCACTTTTGAAGCCAGGCACTGTCTGGTACAATTTCCTCTCTGTACTCAACAGGAACAAATCCTTAAAAGACTGAAAACAGAAAATTATCGCATTGAAAATGCCACAACAGGAGCAATTGCACAATATCGAGTGACACTGACAAAAGTGAAAGAATTGGACAGTGGGGTAGAAATTCAACCAACGAAAGGTGATTGTGAGGCACATTTAGAGCATCATTTAGAAATTTGTCCCTCTTCAATCATCACGCCTTCCTTAGAAATGGCTTTGACGACAGATAGCTCTCGCACTCTCCAACTGGCAGGTATTACAGCAGAGTCTTATGAATTATTGCCAGGCATTCAAGAATTGGCTAATCAACAAGGGGGAAGTCAAATCAACTTTGAAAAAAAGGGTCTCTCAAAACGAGGGATTGAAATTATTGCGCCCTACAACAAAGGGGTACGGCTTGGAGAAATCCTCCGTTTACAAGTGGCTGAAACAACGATTCCTGCTATTGTGGTGGCATACTATCGCTGCTCCACAGACTGTCGTTTCTATGCACATGCAGAAACGGTGTTTCGCTTACAAAACGTTGCAGATGGGATAGCCCTGTTTGATCAACAATATGATCCTCCCATCTTTTTTCCGCTGAACCCAAGTGTTGATTACTATGAAATCCTTTTTTATGCCAATAAAATGGAAGAAGTGAAAACTTTAGCGCTCCAATTGAGAGAAAAATTTTCGGGTTACAATATCGAATATCACTCTCATGCCATTGACAAAGTGGAACGTTCAGATAAGCGCTTTTCAACCTTATTTCATTTAACGTTATGGCTATCTATTATCGCCACGATTCTAACGGTGGGTGCTTTGGCAAAATTGAATGTTGATAGACGTAAACGACAAATGGCGCAACTTTTTATTTTAGGGCATTCAAAAACATTTGTCAGTTTCGTCCTGGTTTTCGAATATGTGTTATTAACGCTTGTTGCTTCTTTAGTGGCCGCTGTTGTGAGTAGTGGTATTTTTACGGCAGCACGACATTTTATGCAAGCGGATTCCGGCTTAAAGGAATTTAATACAATTATTGCATCCATGAGTTTGGATCAAGGCGCTTTTATCAGCGTATTTATCACTGTGGTTTCACTGACGATTTTAGTGGCAGGTTATGCGGCTTACTATGCGTCAAAAAGCGATCCAGTTACTTTGTTGGATTAGGTACAACAGATTAAAGATTGATTGTTAGGAATGCACTTTATTCTTAACAATCAATCCGTTTATTCCCCTAATCCGTTGTACTAGGATTTTAGAGTATTTATGAACATCCCTGAAACAGAAAATCAATACATAGAATTTAAAACACAACAAGTTTCTTCCCGAGATTTAGCAGAGGAAATTGTCGCTTTTGCTAATTCAGAAGGTGGTGAAATCTGGTTAGGTATTGAAGATAACAGGCGTATCGCTGGATTATCACGTTCTTTTGAAGAAGATGTGATGAATATTGGACGAACCGGTGTTATTCCACCTATCAACCTGCGCTATCTTGAGTACACTTTTGAAGAACAACGTGTGGCATGTATCACAGTGCCCAAAGGTATTGATCGACCTTATTATACTTCTAGAAATCGCTACTATATTCGGGTGGGTTCGACAAAACGCATTGCTTCTCGGGAAGAATTGATCCGTCTTTTTCAAGCTTCTGGACTTTTTCATTATGACATCATTGGGGTAGAGCAAGCGGGTGAAAAAGATTTGAATTATTCTGAAATCAGTGATTATTTCACTCGCTACCAAATTAATTTCACAAAAGAAGACGAACAAGAAAAACGGCGTTTGCTCCAGGCAAGTGATCTTATGGGAACGCATCCCACCGTGGGTGGATTGCTGATATTTGGTATTGCGCCAGAACGTTTTTTGCCACAAGCTGGCATCGCTTTTGCCCATTTTAAGGGACGAGAAATCAACGCTGATTTGTTAGACAAAAAGAACTTCGGTGGCAATTTACCAAGGCAAGTAGACAATGCACTTGCTGCAATTAAGGCTAACCTGCCAATCGCCTCAAGCTTGCAGGGCGCAAAAAGAGTAGAATCAAGCCATTATTCAGACAAAGTATTCCGCGAATTGCTAGTCAATGCTTGTGTGCATCGAAATTATAGTGTCATTGGATCGCAAATTCGCGTTTTTCTATTTGAAGATAGAATTGAATTTATCAGTCCAGGTAGATTGCCCAATACTGTGACTGTGGAAAAATTGATTGTAGGTACGAGTTATGCACGCAATCCACTATTATTACGATTTATGGAAAATTTGGGTTACATGGATAGATTAGGCAGAGGGTTACCTATGGTTTATCGTGAGGCTAAAGAATTGAATCGGTTTATTGATTTTATTGATGAAGGAGAAGAATTTAGGGTAATATTGGGGTTAGTATGAAAAATGGGATTTTATTTATTTTGATGACTGGCTTATTTTGTGCGTCATGTCTAGAAGAAGAGTCAAACAACCAAATAAGCCCCTCTGTGCCACAGGTCAACTCTCGTTGTCGTTTGACACAAACTGAACAAACAAAGGTGTTCATCAAAAAACAGGTTTTAGAATTTGCAAAAATCGAAGCAGGTAGTGTTAACATAGCGCTTAAAGAAAGAGAAGCCATGGTATTTCATAGAAAGGCTCAACAAATGTTACCGTCAAGGCTGCTTTATCCCTTTATTTTAAAATCAGTGTCTGAAAAAGAAAGACCCAAATTGGTTACCACTTTTTGGATTCAGGTAGCGCCCATCAATCCGGCATTTTATAGTCAAATAGTCCCTAATGCTTTACCAGATAGGGTGTCTCTTCAAGACGCCAAAATTTTTATTGGCAAACTCAATAAGCGCTGTCAAGGAGTCGCAAAATTTGATCTGCCTACTGAACAACAATTTGTTTATTTGGCAAAATCCATTTATAACCCCGTAAAAACGAGGAAATTGGCGCCTTGTCATACTTTGAGCCAGTTAACAACAGAGAATGGCGTCAAACAATTGCTTGGCTACAAATGGCAATTGACAAATACAAAATGTGAACCATTAAATGCTAACCCAATCATGGCGTGTGATGACAAAATGTATATCAAAAAAGGAGGAACAACGGAATCAAAAAATGCGACAGAATGTTTGCCAGAATATCGCGCCGAGTCGTCGCCCCAGATTAGGGAACCAAAGACGACTTTTAGATTGGTTTTTTTTAAGTAAGTGATGTTACGCACTCTCCTTCTCAGCCCTACGAATAACTACAAGGATTACTTAGGATAAGTCTTGCGCCATCTATGAGCTGGGGTTTATCCCTTCTTAAATATAATCCTTGTAGTTATTCCAAAATGCTGTAAAACTTGTGAACGGGTACTTACAGATACTTTAAAAATTAACCTGTCGCCAAACCAACCTTTCAAACCCCACCGCCACCACACTATATGTTTGCAATCG
>CAYFOB010000151.1:7682-8283 GCA_964344525.1 uncultured Thiomargarita sp. | reverse complement strand
GGATTACTTTTAATAAAGGATAAGTCTTGCGCCACCTCATCGGTGGGGGTTATCCGTATCGATAAAGTAATCCGTGTAGTTATTCCAAGAATAGGAGAATCCACAAATGAGCATCCGTTCTAAATTATTGGTTAACACCCTGATTGCTTTTGTTTGTTTAATGATAGTGGGCGGAATCGGACTATTTTTTACCCAGTCGATAGCAAATATGTCCATGTCAATTGTCCAAAAAGAAGCCTATCCCCTTTTAAAAATCCATCAAATTGAAGAATCACTGTCAGAAAGATGGTTACGCTTAATTGCACATAGCGGTGTTTCTGAAGTGGAAACGATGCGACAATTAGAACAAGAAATGGCTCAATTGACAAAGCAAATCAATGAGCAATTTCAAGAACTGAATCAATTGTATGGTCAACCTGTTGAACTATTGGATACTTTCCAAAACAATTGGCAAAGTTTTGAGCAAATTGCTCTTCAAATTTTGTTGCTTAGCCAAGATTTTACCAAAGAAGACGCTTTGCATGTGATTATTCAAGAGGGACGCGAAGCCTATGACAAAGCCATAATGGCTCTACACAATCTGAGCGCCCGACATCACCAA
>CAYFOB010000151.1:0-7672 GCA_964344525.1 uncultured Thiomargarita sp. | reverse complement strand
GATAGATATTTTGTGCAAAGCGGCACAAATTGCACAGCAAAAAGCACTTTGGGCAATTCTCTTGCTCACTTTATTGATTGGGTTTTTGATGCTATTTTTTATCAACCGTTTTAGCAACCGCTTATTGACACCGTTGTTGCAGGTTAAAGAACATTTGAAATTTTTGGCACAAGGTAAACCAGTTGAAGATGATATCAAATATTCTGGTACCAATGAAATTGCTGAAATTGTTCTGTATTCCCAACAATTAAAAAATAATATTAATAATACGATAAAACAGGCGAATGCTATTGTAGCAGGTGATTATACCAAGAAAGTACAATTGGTTTCTAACCAAGATCAATTGGGACAAGCGCTTTCTGATATGACCAAGGCACTACGTAACATTTCAGCAGAAAATCAAAAACAAAATTGGTTGAAAACAGGGCAAAATCAATTGAGTGAAAAAATGCGCGGTGATTTGGACATTGTTACCTTAAGCAAAAATATTATCACTTTTTTAACAAAATACGTGGCTGCACAAGTTGGGACTTTATATTCTTATGACGAAAAAACAGAAGAATTGAAACTGAAAGCCACTTATGCTTTTAACAAACGCAAAAGTCTTAACAACACTTTTAAATTGGGCGAAGATGTGGTGGGGCAAGCGGCATTAGAACAGGAGATGATTTCTATTACCGAATTACCTGCAGATTATATGCGAATCCGTTCGTCCACTGGTGAAGCGATACCGCGAAATCTAATTGCGATTCCTTTTCTCCATGATAAAAAATTAAAGGGCGTGATTGAACTGGCTTCTTTTAAAGAATTTTCTGATATGGCGCTAGAATTTATAACAATGGTTTTGGAAAATATTGCCATTGCGATGAATTCTGCACAATCACGTACCAAAATGGAAATGCTCCTGGAAAAAACTCAAGAACAGACAGAAGAGTTAGCTTCTCAACAAGAAGAATTAAGAATCAGTAACGACGAACTCGAAACACAAACAAAAGAGCTAAAAACCAACGAGGCAAAACTCCTCAAACAAAAGGAGGCGTTACAAACAACCAATGTGGCTCTTGAAAATGCACGGCGAGAAATTGAGCAAAAAGCTGTGGAATTGGAAATATCCAGTAAATATAAATCGGAATTTTTAGCCAATATGTCCCATGAGCTGCGCACCCCACTTAACAGCTTACTTATTTTATCTCAAGAATTGGCTAAGAATGAGACCAACAATTTGACAGATTCGCAGGTTGAATATGCACAAATTGTTTACAAAAGTGGTCAAGATTTGTTGGCATTGATCAATGATGTACTTGATCTGTCTAAAATAGAAGCTGGTAAAATGAGCATGAGATTTCAAAAACTCCTATTATCTGATCTTGCTGAAAGTCTTACCAGCGATTTTAAACAAGTGGTTGAAAAGAAGGGACTCACATTTAAAATTGATATGGATCACACATTGCCCAAAACACTACAAACTGATTCACAAAGATTAAATCAAATCCTCAAAAATCTGGTGTCAAATGCGATTAAATTTACTGAAAAGGGTAGTATTGCAGTCAATTTTCATCAACCTGATCCAAACACCAACTTGTCCCGCAACGGATTAGCGCCACAAAATGTGATCGCTATTTCGGTGATTGATACAGGCATTGGTATCCCAAAAGAAAAACAAAAAATTATTTTTGACGCTTTTCAACAAGTTGATGGTAGTCTCTCACGCAAATATAGTGGCACAGGATTGGGATTGTCGATTTCTAGAGAATTGGCAACCTTGTTAGGTGGTGAAATTCAGCTCGTCAGCCAACAAGGTGAAGGCTCTACGTTTACAGTTTATCTTCCAAAACAATTGGAAATGCCTGAGCAAACTCCAACCAAACAACCTCAAGAACCACCTCAAGCACTTTCGCTTCACATTGAGGATATTGAAGAAGACGATCAAACTATTTTACTGATAGAAGATGAAGTGAACTTTGCAACCATTTTATCTGATTTATGTCAGGAAAAAGGTTTTAAATGTCTCCATGCAGGAGATGGCAAAACGGGTTTAGAATTGGCTGAAAAATATCTGCCCAATGCGATTATTTTGGATATTAAGCTCCCGGTGATCGATGGTTGGCATGTGCTTGATCACCTTAAAGAAAATTTCAATACACGCCATATTCCGGTGTATATGATGTCTGTTGAAGAACAATCTCCTGAAGCTAAGAATAAAGGCATTATTGGTTTTTTAAGTAAACCGGCTTCCAAAAGTCATCTTGAGGAGGCTTTTTCTCAAATTGAAAGGATCATTGCAAAAAAAATTAAAGACCTATTAATTGTTGAAGATGATATCAACCTTCAAACAACTCTCAAAACCCTCATAGAAAATGCTGAAATCAAAGTCACAGTTATTGGAACTGGGCAAGAAGCCTTGCATCTCTTGAATTCAAAAAATTATGATTGTCTCATATTAGACTTAACCTTGCCAGACATTTCTGGTTTTGAAGTGCTGAAAGAATTAGCTTCTATACCACCAACTATTATCTACACAGGCAAAGAACTGAGTCGAGAAGAACACAAAGAATTACAAAAGTACGCCAGTTCAATTATATTTAAAGGAGTCAAGCACTCTGAAACGCGATTATTAGATGCCGTTACATTGTTTATACACCAAGTGCTTGAAAATCTACCCACTCAAAAAAAGGACATGATTTATCAATGGCATGAGACACTTTTTAAAGACAAAAAAATACTTTTGGCAGATGATGACATGCGAAATGTTTTTGCCATTTCAAGTTTGCTACGAAAGCGGGGTATGGAAATTTACAAGGCAGCCAATGGGCAAGATGCCTTAGACATTCTGGCAAAAACACCAACAATTGATTTAGTCATTATGGATGTTATGATGCCTGTGATGGATGGTTACCAAGCAATGCAGGCTATTCGGGCACAAAAACGATTTAAGGATCTACCCATTATTGCATTAACTGCAAAAGCGATGAAAGGAGATTATCAAAAAAGCTTGGCGGCAGGTGCAAATGATTATTTGAGCAAACCTGTTGAAATTGAGCGATTGCTTTCATTGATGCAGGTGTGGTTGTATGGGAATAGATAATTTTTATGACAGTTCAAAATGCTATAAACAACGATGGGGAATTAACATGCTTGAAGATATCACCGCCCTTTTAAAACAAATCACTCTTGGAGAAGATAGCATTCTTGAGTTCAAAAAACTGCAATTTAACCAAAATAAAATTGCAGCACCTCACAGAAACAGCATGGCAGATGAACTGGCGGCTATGGCAAATACACATACTGGCCTCATTTTGCTGGGGGTGGATGATAAAACAAAAAACATCTGCGGCATACAAAAAAGCCAATTGGATCTTATCGAAACATGGGTGCGTAATATCTGTAATGATCTAATTGAACCGCCGCTGAATTGTATTATCCGCAAAATGACCATACTTGATAACAATATTGAAAAACATTTGATTCGTTTAGATGTTCCCAAAAGTCTTTTTGTTCATCAAAGTCCGGGGGGGTATTTTTACCGCATAGGTAGTTCTAAAAGACGAATGAAACCTGATTTTCTTGCCCGTTTGTTTCAACAACGTAGCCAAACTCGATTAATTTGTTTTGATGAACAGATTGTCGCCAATTCAAAGTTAGATGATTTAAATCCCTTGCTCTGGAAACGTTTTAAAACGGTTTTGTCATCAGATGATGATTTGGAGTTTTTAACAAAGATAAAAATGATCAGCTCAGATCAGAATAACCATTATTATCCGACAGTAAGCGGGATATTAATGGGTTGTGATACCCCTGAAACTTTTATTTCCAACGCTTTTATTCAGGCTGTTTGTTATAGTAGCACAGAACGTAATGCTGATTATCAACTGGATGCCCAGAATATTACTGGCCCTTTAGATCTGCAGATTAAGGAAGCCTGCAAGTTTGTTAAACGAAATATGCGAGTTTACGCCATTAAAGCGCCATACCGAATTGAAACCCCCCAGTTTTCCATGAATGCTATATTTGAAGCAATAGTTAATGCCGTGGCGCATCGAGACTACTCAATTTATGGGGCAAAAATTCGTTTGCATATTTTTCCTGACAGAGTGGAAATATTTTCTCCGGGCACTATCACCAATAGCATGACAATTGCAAGCCTTACTGAACGACAATCAACGCGCAACGAATTATTAACTTCATTATTGGCGCGTTGCCCAATGAATTTTAATGCAGTAGGCAGTCAACGCAGTTTTCTTATGGATAAACGCGGTGAAGGTGTCCCAATTATTTTATCTGAAAGTCAAGAGCTATCAGGATGCAAACCTGTCTATCGATTGATTGATGATTCTGAGTTAAAGTTGACGATTTTTGCGGCTAAATCACCCCATGAAACCACATAAACCCAAGCTTAAAAGCTGGAACTGAATTTTGAATACATTTCCCTAAGGAAAACCAATGATAATTCTTCGCAAATATTTCTGGCTGAGCTTAATTTTCATAATAAACGCAAACGCAGATGAATATTTGGGTGGCAAACCTTTTACTGATCCAACATCGCAAGTGAAAATGCCTCAAAAATGGATAGCGCAACCAATTCAATATAAAAAGTGGGCAAAGAATGCAGCGCTTGCTGTTACCTTAGATCAACAACTTTATCCCGCATTGTTACCTGCAATTCAGCAATATGCGAGACAAAATAAACTTGACATTGCGGTGCAAGAAGGGACTTGTGGCATATCCGCCCATGCTTTAAAAAAGAAAATTGTTGATATAACAGGGTTTTGTTGTCCACCTGGTAAAAATGATCGTCTACCAGGGGTTAAGTTTCATACATTGGGAATTGCTGCAATAGCCTTATTGGTTCATCCAACAAACCCAATTCATAACGTGAGTTTTGAACAAACACAACAAATTTTTCAGGGATATATTTTTCGTTGGTCAAATATTGACAAACGGGCTTCAAGGAGAATCATTCAAGTCATAGGGCGAATGCACTGCAAACAGCGTCCTGGACATTGGCGCTTATTGTTAGACAATGAAGATTTATTCAGTCCTCGTATGCTTGAGGTGAGCACCATTCCTGATATGATATCCGAAGTCGCATTTGATCGTTATGCCCTGGGTTATGAAACATTGTGGATGATCAGATTGAATCAACGGCGTGGCAAGGTGAAAATTTTATCAATCAATCAAGTTGATCCCAGGAATAATACGAAATTGATAGCAGGGGCTTATCCCATATACCGTACTTACAATTTGACAACTTGGAAGTCACCAAAAAATAGGCAAGCGCAAAGATTGGTTCAATATCTGATCGAATACATGGAAGAAATGGATCCAAAGTATGGCATTGTACCAGTTTCCAAACTCCGCAAGGCGGGGTGGAAATTTAGAGAAAATGAATTGATTGGTGAACCGCGTTAATAGGAGATATAACGTGCTGCAAATATTGAAACGTCAGTCAATTACTCTTAAGGTTTCAATACTTACCTTGTTGATAACTATGATTGTTTGGATCATTCTTGACTATGTGCAAAACCAAGATATACAACAACTGTTTTTCACTGAACTTTCCAAAGAACTAGAAAAACAAGCCAAAGAAGATCGGTTTTTTTTTGATCATCACGTTCAATCTCACCACCAAGCGGCCAGATTAATTGTTTCTCAACAACGTTTTCAGGAATATGTGAGTGGAGAAGCTTGGCTTGACAATGAAAACATCATTCACCATTACCGTTTGCCATCTTGGATGCCTAAATCTTCTGTCATGCGTGCTTTTTTTAAGGCAAGATATGCAATATTGATTGACAGCAATGGAGAAGTACGGGAAATTTACCACTATTTTCCTGATGAAATTCCGCCAATACTTCTCCTTGATCATGAAAATTTGCGCCAAAAACTCAGTCATAATCAATCCTATATGACAATGATTGAAAATGTCCCTTATGTGTTAGCCACTGTGCATTTTGAGGATGCTGATGGAGAAGTGTTGGCGGCTCTCATGTTATCTTCTCCCATTGATAGTGAATTTATGATGGCAGCAATAGAAATTATTCATTCAGATCAAATCGTATCCCTCCTAGAGGGAGAGCCGCTGCGGGTTTTAGCGAGCAGTAATCCCGATTTATTGCCGGTGGGTACTTTGATAAACACTTTGGAAAATAGGTATGTTAGAACAGGCTTATCGTTTTTTGATTATGGGGCATCAGATTTAAAAGTCCAGTTTGCTTCGTTTATTGCCACCGAAAAGGCACACCGCCTTGCCAATCACATTTTAAAAAAGGGACATGAACAAAGGGCGATTTTGACGTTAGCCCTGTTAATTTCATTTTTTATATTGATATTATGGATAGCTTATCAAATTAAAATACTCACACGAAAAATCGTGACATTTTCAAGGGATCATTTGGGCATCGAACCGTACCAAACTGGGGATGAAATTGTTGGAATTATCACATCATTTCAACAATTGAAAAATCGCATCAAGAGTCTTATAGCACAAGCGAACGCGATTACAGCAGGAGATTATAAGCCAAAAAATGTGTCTGCACATGATCAATTGGGACGCGCACTTTCTGAAATGACACAGGCTTTGTGTGAGGCTCATCAAAAAAGTGTCATGCAAGATTGGTTAAAAACGGGACGGACACAATTAAATGATCAGATGAGAGGAAAACAAGAAACCATTGAATTAGCACGAAATATCATTACTTTTCTTGTTAGCTATCTTGACGCACAAGTTGCCATGTTTTATTTGGCATCAGAGCAATCTCTCAAATTACTAGCCACCCATGGCTATCAACAACGCAAATGTCTTGCCAATGAATATCAATTGGGTGAAGGATTAGCAGGGCAAGCCGCCCTAGAACAAGAATATATTCTTATCACAGAAATTTCTGAGAATGAAGTGAATATTAGGCATGAAGAAGCTGCACCACAAAATGTGATCGCATTTCCGTTTAGATATGAAGAAACAAAAGGCGTCATTGAAATGTGGTTTTTAAAACCATTGACAGAAGTTCAATTAGAATTTATCGAACAAGTAATGGAAAAGCTGTAAATACGGCTAAATCGCGTACTATTGTCTAATTATGAATAAAAAATCATTGAACCGCGGATTCAGTTTAATCGAAATGGTCATAGTCATAGGTATTACCGGCTTTTTAGTGGGGTTATTAGTCCAAATTCTTGGTATCCTTTTTCAAACCTATCAAGAAGTTGAGCAACAAAGTGAATTATCCTATCTTGTTGATACAACTTTGCAACAAATGACTCAAGAAATCCGATTGGCTTTTAACCCACAAGTCACCAGCAGTGCTACAGTAACTACCTTAAAATTTTCACGAACTCGTGGTGAGGAGGTTTACACAATCCGCTACGTCTGCAATCTCAATACTGGACAAATCACCCGCCATACTGAGGAATCAGGTGAAAATTTATTAGTCAATCAAGTCAGTGCCTGTGACTTCGCTGTTGCGCCAAGCACCGCAACAAGAGAGGAATTAGTAAAAATAATTATTACCTTAACCAATCCTCAGGGCAACGCTAATGCGACATTATTTCAACAAATCCTAACACACCGCTAGCCCCTCAATGCAGCTCAAACGGAAAATGTTACGCACTCTTGTTCCAAAACCATGAATAACGGAAAGCGATTACTTTTAATACGGGCACCGTCAAAATCACT
>CAYFOB010000150.1:3876-8284 GCA_964344525.1 uncultured Thiomargarita sp. | reverse complement strand
TGTTTCCGCCGTGAGAGGGCGGCGTCCTAGGCCCCTAGACGAAGGGAGCTAAAAGATTAGATGACTATTATAAACATATTTTTTTTTTTGTAAATAGGGAACAAAAAAAAATTGGATTTAGCGTAGCTTTTAAGTGGGGTACTATTTAAAATATCAAGCGAATAAAATGAATTTTTTGCTTGTTTTATGGGACTTAAATATGTTTATTAATATTATTAATCGCTTAGAAGAAAATTTTATTGCTTTACTCCTCGCTGCCATGACTTTGATCACTTTTTCCCAAGTTATTGCCCGTTATTTTTTTAATTCAGGTGTGGTGTGGGCGTTGGAGCTAACCACTTATTTATTTGCTTGGTTAGTTTTATTTGGTATGTCTTATGGAGTGCGCGTTGGGGCACATATTGGTGTGGATGCTGTTACCCGATTACTGCCCTCAACTTGGCAGCGAATTTTTGCGATTTTTGCTGCCCTGTTATGCATGATTTATTGTACGTTGTTATTTATTGGTGGCGTGGAGTATGTTTACAAAATTTATGATTTGGGGATTTTGTCAGAGGATTTACCTGTTGGGCAATGGATTCCTTATAGCATTTTGCCTATTGGACTTGCTTTATTGTTTTTTCGTTTTACTCAAGTGATTTTCCAAATTCTTACGGGACAACAAAGCACGTTATTAGCGGATGAAGTTAAAGAGGCTATTAAAGAACACGTACATGAAGAGAAATTGTCATGACCGCGCTTTTTTTATTTGGATTGTTATTTTTATTTTTAATTGTCGGTGTGCCAGTTGCGATTGCCTTAGGGCTGTCTAGTGTTTTAACCATTTTATTTTTTTCTAATGATTCGTTGGCTTCCTTGTCTTTGAAACTTTTTCAAAGCATGGAGCATTACACGCTATTGGCGATTCCCTTTTTTATCCTCTCTGCCGCATTTTTATCCACTGGGGGGGTCGCAAAACGTATTATCCGTTTTGCTATTGCTTGCGTTGGCTCTTTGCGTGGTGGTATGGCGATGGCTTCTGTGCTTGCGTGTATGCTATTTGCTGCAGTGTCAGGTTCATCGCCGGCAACGGTGGTAGCAATTGGCTCTATTGTCATCGCGGGTATGGTGGCCACCGGTTATAGCAAAGAATTTGCGGTAGGTGTGGTAGGCAGCGCTGGTACCTTGGGTATTTTGATACCGCCTTCTATTGTTATGGTTGTTTACGCTGCCATCACGGAAGTTTCAGTGGGACGCTTGTTTGTTGCGGGTGTTGTTCCTGGTATCTTGGCAGGATTAATGCTGATGGGTGGCATTTATTTTTTAGCCCGAAAACACAATTTGCCCAAAATGCAGCCCGCATCATGGCATGAAATCATTGCCAGTGGTTGGAATGCGATTTGGGGACTTTTGCTCATCGTTATCATTGTTGGTGGTATTTACAGCGGCATGTTCACCGCAACGGAGGCAGCAGCGGTTGCAGCGGTTTATGCGTTTATTATTGCGGTGTTCGTCTATCGTGATTTAAAACTTCGTGAAGTGCCCAAAGTGCTGACAAATTCAGGTAAAGTGACGATTATGTTGATGTTTATCATCACCAACGCCATGCTTTTTGGACATGTTTTGACGACAGCGCAAATTCCTCAAGAAATTGCCCAAGCGATTATTGGCGCAGGTATGCCGCCCTGGATGTTTTTAGTGGTTGTCAATGTCTTATTGCTGATTGGGGGCAGTTTTATGGAACCGTCAGGGTTATTATTGATAGTTGCACCGATTTTATTTCCGATAGCGGTTAAATTAGGAATAGACCCTATTCATCTTGGTGTTATTATGGTGGTGAATATGGAAGTCGGGATGATCACACCACCGGTGGGATTAAATTTGTTTGTGCTTGTTGGTATCACCGAGATGAGTTTAGTTGAAGTGATAAAAGCAACGCTACCTTGGTTATTGATTTTATTAACTTTTTTAATCATTGTTACATATATTCCAGCAATTAGTCTGTTTTTGCCAGATTTAATGTTTGGTACCCAGCAGTAAGGAGCAAAGTCATGTTATATAGCCTATATAAAAAGCACACCTAAGAAGGTAAAATTTTCGCTAACAAAAAGAGGATAACAACAAAATGCCTTTTTTCAATTGGGATCAATCATTGGATGTGGGGGTTGATCAAATGAACGAGCAGCATAAGAAGCTTGTTGGTTTGATGGATATATTGTCTCAAAATAGTTTGGCTGGTGTGTCTAAAGAAGGGCTTATGAGTGGCTGCCAGGAGTTAGTGGATGCAGTTACAAAGCATTTTAAGGATGAAGAAAACTATATGGAGTCAATCGCCTTTCCTTTTTTAGAAGCCCATAAAAATTCTCATGTCAAGCTATTGGCTGATTTAAACCAATTGCTTGAGGATTTTAAGAATAGCACAGGTAGTCAGTCCAACGAAAAATTTCTCAATTTTTTCAATGTATGGATATTGACGCATATTAGAGGTATTGATATGTTATATGGAACACATCCTGGTGAAACGGACATTGGGCGCAACGCAAAATAATGACAAGGTTATCGCCCCCCTTGATTTTTTTTAATCCAAACCCAAAAACTGCCGTCGTGGGGCTGATTGCCCCGCCAATGCCAGCGATTGAGACAAGAGATGTTGTCGATCTCACTTGACACGAAAATATCCCCAACACTTTCCAGCGCCTAAATTGGTGTCGCCAAGTGCCGGCGATTGAGACATAAAAAAAATATATTCAGTGACAAAAAATGTTAATTTTGTTGACATCAATGGACTTTATTTAATCTTTGTTCCTATGTGCTAGACTATAAGCTGTACTTCATTTACTAAGTGATGTTACGCACTTGTTTTCTGACTATTTAAAAAAGGATAAGTCTTGCGCCTAATAAAAACTGAGGTTTATCCCTTCTTAAATATAATCCTTGTCGTTTGGAAACAAGGTGCGTAACATCACTTACTAACAGCACTATTAATTGCAATAGGATTAGCGTTTTGAGAGGCAATATGCAATCAAAAAGAAGTGTAGAAATAGGGGTAGGCATTTTTGTGGCGCTAGGCATTGGCGCATTATTTATGTTGGCGATGAAAGCCAGTCATCTAGGCGATTTCTTTGCTGATGAAGGTTATACAGTAACAGCAGAATTTGATAATATCGGTGGCTTAAAAATAAAATCGCCAGTCAAAATGGCTGGCGTGCGTATTGGCAGAGTGACAGATATTCAGTTTGACAACGAAATTTTTCAAGCCATTGTCACCATGCGTATTGACAGCCAATTTGATAAAATCCCGGTAGACAGTGCTGCCAGTATTTTTACAGCTGGGTTGCTCGGTGAACAATATATTGGGTTTGAGGTGGGGGTAGAGGAGGAGTATTTGATTGCTGATTCGACGTTGTCATCAACTCAATCTGCCCTGATTTTGGAACAGATGATTAGCAAATTTTTATATAATATGGCGGATAGCAAAGAATAGGCACGAAATGTGCATGAGTTTTTTAGGTATTTTAGTAGTTAAAATAAACCAAGTTTTCCAAAAAGCTTGGTTTATTACATGTTAATAAAAGGAGAATAGATTGATGAAACAATTGTTCGCTTTTGTTGCTTTAGTTTGCGCCTTTATGGTACCGGCTAACAACACTGTTTGGGCTGCGGATTCAAAGCATCCTGCAAGAATATTGATTGAAAGAAGCATAAGCAAGGTGCAAAGAGCCTTATCATCCCCAAATCCAATAAATACAGAAACACTAATTAGGCACTATGTTACGCCCCATTTTAATTTTTACAAGATGTCCAAATGGGTGATAGGTAAAAAAAAGTGGAAGAATGCATCACGTGACCAACGCAAGCGTTTTACCAAGGCGTTTGAATCGTTGTTGACGCGCACTTACAAAACGGCTTTAAACAAGGCAGTGGGACAAAAGTTCAAGGTTCAGTACTATAAAGTACGTGCTAAATCTGGTGCCAGGTATGTCAGGGTGAAAACCAAAGTTATCCAGGGAGGGCAAAAGATTCGGGTTGACTACAAAATGTACCTCCAAAGGTACAAATACAAAGGCAAACTAAGGGAAAGGTGGATGGCATACAACGTCTATGTTGAGGGCGCCAGTTTGTTGGCCACCTATAGAAATGACTTCAAAAAAGTTGATATTGAAGACGCCATTGCTCAGCTGAATTCCAAAAATCAAGGCGCAAACTAAGGGGCTAACTTGTGAGCCAAATTTTTGTAGAAAATGCCAATACTTGGCGATTATCTGGCGAGTTGAACTTTACGAATGTGGGTGCGTTATTGTCTGAAATTACTCAACTTCCCTCTTTTTCCAAAGGAGGGATTTTGGATTTGCGTGATGTTATCCGTACTGATAGCGCGGGATTAGCTTTGTTGGTTGAATTGGTCAAACGGAGTAAAGACGTGCCGCTC
>CAYFOB010000150.1:0-3866 GCA_964344525.1 uncultured Thiomargarita sp. | reverse complement strand
ATATACCTGCTCAAATGCAAAGTCTTGCAGCCGTTAGTGGGTTACAGGATATTTTAACTCAATCTGATAAGTAGAGATTATTGGAAATCAGTTCATGTAGGGTGGGTTTCGCTCTACCCGCCCTATATTTAGCCCCATCTACAACCTACCTTTCTCATAAAACCTTATGGTTGCCGCTGTCAATATCTCACATGTGCATAAGCACTATGGCGATTTACATGCCCTCCAGGATGTGGACTTTAAAATTCCTAAAGGCTGTTTTTTTGGTTTGCTTGGTCCTAATGGGGCTGGAAAATCAACTTTAATCAATATCATGGCAGGATTAGTCCGTGCTACCCAAGGCACAGTGCGTATTATGGATCATGACGTACATCATCAGTGGCGACAAGCACGACATGCTTTGGGTGTCGTACCACAAGAATTAGCTTTTGATCCTTTTTTTACGGTTACTGAAATACTCCGATTGCAGTCTGGTTATTTTGGTTATGGACGAAAAAATCAGCCATGGATTGATGAATTATTGGACACTCTTAGTCTTAGCGATAAAGCCAATACCAATTTGAAAAATCTCTCTGGTGGGATGAAGCGGCGCGTTTTGATTGCCCAAGCCTTAGTGCATCAACCACCCGTTGTGGTATTGGATGAGCCAACTGCAGGGGTAGATGTCGAATTACGCAAGGTATTATGGGCATTTACCAATCATTTGCATCAAAAGGGTCACACCATTGTTTTAACCACCCATTATCTTGAAGAAGCTGAAAGCCTTTGCGAGCAAATTGCTATTTTAAATCATGGGCGGTTGGTTGCCCTCGACAGTAAATCGGCTTTATTAGCCCGTTATCCCTATCGTTTGTTGCGCTTGAATCTTTCTCGACTGGGGGTCATTTTACCAACAGCTTTGCAAGATAAGGTTCAATCATTTACAGAGGAGGAATTAGTTTTGCGTTTGCATCGTGACAACGATCAAATTGGTGCCATTTTAGACAGTTTACGTACAGCCAATATTCAATTTTCTGATTTGCATACCGATGAGCCGGGTTTGGAAGACGTTTTTCTGAGTTTGACAAATAAAGACAGGACAAACCAATCTATTTGATGATAAACCAATGTTTGAGATACCTAACAAGTTGTTACACAGGATGGCAATGCGCCAATAATTCGGGAGGAGCAAATATGAATTGGTACGGCTTATACACTTTATTTGGCAAAGAAGTTTGGCGCTTTCTGAAAGTTGGTACCCAAACAATTCTCACCCCCGTTGTCACCGTTTTATTATATTTATTGGTGTTTGTATCAGTATTGGAAGAACATGTAGAAGTCTATGAAAATATCAGTTACACCGCTTTTTTGATACCTGGCTTGATGATGATGTCCATCATCCAAAATGCTTTTGCCAATACTTCATCAAGTTTGTTTCAGTCGAAAATGACAGGTAGTCTAGTTTTTATGCTACTTCCACCTTTATCTAGTTTTGAATTTTATTTTGCTTTTGTTAGTGCTGCGATGTTGCGCGGTTTAGTCGTGGGCGTTGGTGTGTGGATAGCAGCGTTGTGGTTTGTGGTGTTGCCCATTCATAATTTTTGGGTATTGTTGGCGTTTGCAATGTTGGGAAGTGGTGTATTGGGGACATTAGGATTAATAGCTTCACAATGGGCAGATAAATGGGATCATATTTCAGCCTTTCAAAATTTCATCATTGTGCCATTAACTTTTTTAAGCGGGGTATTTTACAGAATAGATAGTTTGCCTGATTTTTGGGAAAAACTTTCTTATTACAATCCATTTTTTTACATGATTGATGGATTTCGTTATGGATTTTTTGGGGTTTCGGAAATCAATGTGAGCATTAGTTTGACGATTGTGAGTATCTTTTTGGTTGTTGTTAGTGGTTTGTGTTTATGGTTATTGCATATTGGGTATAAAATTCGGTATTAAGTGACGGTATTTTTGACTCCCAAATATCCTAACCGATGTTACGCCTTCTCCAAAAACCTGAATAACTACACGGATTATATTTAAAAAAGGATAAATCAAAACCTGGTTCGGGTTATGTTTTGATTTATCCTATCGATAATATAATCGCCTTCCGTTGTTGTTTTTTTATGAAAGCAACACCTCTAATAAATCTAATAGTATTTTCAAATGCCATAAGTTTGTTAAACCTGCAAATAACTACAAGGATTACTTTTAATAAAGGATAAGTCTTGCGCCGACTCATGAGTTGGGGTTATCCTTTATTAAAAGTAATCCTTGTAGTTATTATTGAACGTTCAAAGTATATAAAGGAAAATAATTATGCCATACAGTCAATTTGAATCAATTGAAGAAGTGGCTGGAAGATTCGATATTGAAGTTGTAGATGAGGGTATAATTGATCTGCTAGATATTGAAATACCTGATTATCCTTTCTCTGAAATTACAAAACGACTAAATGATAGTATGAGTTTTATCAACGAAGTGACTATCTGCGAGGATATTATTAAGCCTATTTTATCCCAGATCTGTGCAAGGTATAAATTGCTCCATATATGGTCACACGTCGCCTATAACGTAGACAAGGATAAAAACTTGGTTGGTGAACCAGATTATCTAATCGCCATTAGGACAAAACATGGTGGAATGGGGATACCGCCACTTTGTGTTATGGAGGCTAAGAAAGAAAATTGGGAAAGCGGTTGGGCTCAGACTTTGGCGGAAATGTATGCCGCTTCTACTCAGGGCGCTAAAATCTGCTATGGTGTTGTTACTACAGGGGACGTTTGGATGTTTGGTAAATTAGAGAATAATGTTTTCACTAAAGATCCTGTTAAAATATCAGCGACAAGAGAATTACAAGTGGTGTTTAATGTATTGAATTGGGTATTCGACAAGGTCAATTCTAGTTTATAGGTTGTATTCTTAAAAGGAAAAAATATGTACAGCAATAAATTTGTCACTTTAAGTTTGTTAAGTGTTTTTTTGTTAGGCGGTTGTGGCATGGATGTTCCTGATGCGGAAAAGCAATCAAAACCAAGCCCAGCACCTTATCCTGCTAGTGCTGGAGCAAGGGATAAGATGGATGATAGCACTGGTGCAAACTATGATGAGGGGGATGTAGACGATTATTATGCTGCAGAGGAGATGGCAATTATGCCACAAACTTCTGCAATAGCGGCTGCCCCTCCTCCTGGTGATTTCGCCGCGCCACCTCCACCCACGGATCATGAAAATTACGCGCATTTTGATGATAATCCCATCAAACGGGCGAGTGAGCATCCTGTCTCAACTTTCAGTGTTGATGTGGATACGGGTGCTTATGCCAATGTACGGCGCATGCTGAAGTCGGGACAATTGCCCCGACATGATGCGGTGCGTGTTGAAGAAATGATCAATTATTTTTCCTATGATTATCCATTGCCAAAAAGTCTTGATCCCCCATTTCGGGTGACGACAGAAATCGCGCAAACGCCTTGGAATCAAAAAACGCTTTTATTACACATTGGTATCAAGGGATATGATGTGCCTAAAGAAAAATTGCCACCCGCCAATTTGGTTTTTTTGGTGGACGTGTCAGGCTCAATGGACAGCCCTGATAAATTAGGCTTGGTCAAGTCTGCCTTAATATTATTGAGTAAACAATTGACTGCAAAGGATAAAGTTTCTTTAGTTGTGTATGCGGGTGCAGAGGGTTTGGTATTAGAACCGACACAGGGTAATCAAACCAACAAAATTAAAGCCGCTTTGCAACGTTTGAATGCCGGTGGCTCTACCAATGGGGGTGCAGGCATACAGTTGGCTTATGCGATGGCTGAACAAGCGTTTATCAAGGGCGGCATTAATCGTGTCTTGTTAGCCACCGATGGCGATTTTAATGTTGGCACAGTGAA
>CAYFOB010000149.1:0-8290 GCA_964344525.1 uncultured Thiomargarita sp. | reverse complement strand
GTGCGGTAATTGCTTGGTTCAGGCGTGTGCGTTTTGCAGCTGTGATGTAATTGTCCTCCTAAAGATAACCTGCAACCTCTGCGTTTAGCTGATCAGTAAAAGCCGCCAGTGACATTGCACCTTTGTCTTCCCCCCCCCGCAAACGCACGGTGACATGTTGATTTTCAACTTCTCGTTTACCAATTATTAATAAATAGGGTACTTTTTGTAAAGTATCCTCACGAATTTTAAGTCCTATTTTCTCATTTCTCAAGTCTGTTGTGACACGAAATCCTTGTTTAAGTAGCTGGGTTTTTACCATTTCGGCGTATTCTACCTGTTGATCGGTGATATTAAGTATAACCGCTTGCACAGGAGCAAGCCACAGCGGCAATTCGCCCGCATGTTCCTCAATTAATATGCCAATAAAACGCTCTAATGAGCCTAAAATGGCCCTATGCAACATGACCGGAATTTGTTTGCTACTATTGGAATCGACATATTCTGCCCCTAAACGGCCAGGCATGGAAAAATCCACTTGAATTGTGCCACATTGCCAGACGCGACCAATGCAATCTTTAAGAGAAAATTCTATCTTAGGTCCATAAAACGCGCCTTCCCCAGGCTGCAATTCCCAGTCTAATTTTTTATTATTTAATGCCAATTCTAGCGCTTGTTCGGCTTTATCCCAAACCTCATCACTCCCAACACGTTGCTCAGGACGAGTGGATAATTTGACAATAATGTTATTAAAGCCAAAGTCGGCATAGACTTTAAAAACTAAGTCAATAAAATCAGAAACTTCAGTTTGAATTTGATCTTCTGTGCAAAAAATATGGGCATCATCTTGGACAAAATTGCGTATCCGCAACAATCCGTGCAAGGTGCCAGAGGGTTCATTGCGATGACAGGCGCCAAATTCTGCCAGCCGTAAGGGTAAGTCGCGGTAACTTTTGAGCCCCTGATTAAAAATTTGAATGTGACAGGGGCAGTTCATGGGCTTAACGGCATAATCACGATTTTCAGAATGGGTGCTAAAAATCATATCACCAAATTTGTCCCAATGACCCGATTTTTCCCACAAAGAACGGTCCACTAATTGGGGTGTATTGACCTCCTGATAGCCATGTTTACGCAACAAGCGGCGGATATATTCTTGTATTTGTAAGTAAATTATCCAGCCCTTGTTGTGCCAAAAGACCATCCCAGGGGCTTCATCTTGGACATGAAACAGGTCCAATCGTTTGCCGAGTTTGCGGTGATCGCGTTTTTCGGCTTCTTCGAGGCGGTGTAAATAGGCTTTGAGTTCTTTTTTATTACACCACGCCGTACCGTAAATGCGTTGCAACATTTCATTGTTAGAGTCGCCCCGCCAATACGCGCCCGCAAGTTTCATCAGCTTGAAGGCCTTTAATTTGCCCGTGCTGGGTACATGTGGTCCTCGACATAAATCAATAAAATCCCCTTGTTGATATAATGAAATTTCATCGTTGCTGGGAATGGATTCAATAATTTGCGCTTTATATTCCTCACCCCGCGCCCGAAAAAATTCAGTCGCTTCATCAAGTGACATGGTGGAGCGCGCCACGGTCAAATTTTGGGTGGCCAATTTTTCCATTTTTGCTTGAATTTTGTCCAAGTCTTCAAGCGCAAAACCTTTTTCATAGGCAAAATCGTAATAAAATCCGTTTTCAACAACTGGACCAATAGTGACTTGGGCTTCTGGAAAAAGACTTTTAACGGCTTGCGCCATTAAATGGGCACAAGAATGGCGTATGATTTCTAGGCCTTCGGGATCACGATCAGTAATGATTGCCAAAGGCACATCATCTTTAATGATCGTGGATGTATCTACCAAACGATCATTAATTTTGCCAGCCAAAGCCGCCTTAGCCAAACCTGTACTGATACTGGCAGCGACTTCTGCCACAGTAACAGGATTTTCAAATTGTCGATGACTACCATCAGGTAATGTGATAATGGGCATAAAAAAAAAGCACGATAAAACGTGCTTTAAACAGAGGGAGATGAAAAAAAAATTGGTGGGTGCGAGTGGGATCGAACCACCGACCCCTACCATGTCAAGGTAGTGCTCTACCACTGAGCTACGCGCCCAAATATTTAGGTGGGTTAATTTACCACATTAAAAATAAGGAGACAAGCGTTTTTTTAAGGTGGATATTACAAAAGTAATAGCTGGCTTTATTAATAGGTATCAGCTTATTGGTTTTCAAGTATTAAATCATCGATGTTGAGCATTTATAGCCCAACAGATTTGTTGTATAAACGTATTTTTGTGTACCTATTTAAAAAATTTATAGTTTTTTGAAATCCAAGAAATTGATGACTCCCAATAGTCCGTTTATACCCCAAATCCGTTGTACTAAGACTCTAATATTATTCCCACCCCAACTCTTTGATATCTCTAATAAAAGGTATCGCGCCAAATTTTCCACTCAAATAGCCATCAAGGATATTGAAATTATCAACATCAGCGTTCGCTAAAGAGTAAACTAGCGATTCACCAGCCTGGTTTTTTTCTATAAACCAAATTTCATCTTTTCGGAATAAGTTTTTGAGGTCCAATAAATTAACCTCATGTGTTGAGGCGATTAATTGGCTTGCAACCGATTTAAACAAGTCATGGTTGAGTATTAACTCAAATAGTTTTCTGATGAGTAATGGGTGTAGGCTTCTTTCAATTTCATCTATCACAAACACTTTGTCTTTAGACAAGCCGATCAGCATTGGAATAAAATCCATGAGCCGTTGTGTCCCCTCCGATTCTTCGGAAATTTCAAAGCTGACCTCATTACCCGCTTCATCTTTTCTAATCGTAATCAATTTTGAGGCTTTTAAGTTGCCTGATTCATTTTCTTCTATGAGATAGTTACGTGAAGATACGGAGACAAATTGTGTGCTATTTTGTCCGTATGGGAATGCGGCTTTAATTTCCTCTTTCATAGAGGATGGGATGTCATTGCTGTGTTCAAAATCAATTTCTTCAACCTGAATTTTGTTGATGCCAAAACCAAAAAATTCTATAATGCGATTAAAGAATTCTATGTTTAACTTAGCTAAGGAAGTCAGCGCTTGATGTTTGGAGGTTGTAAAGACAACAACGAGGACTTCAGCAAACCATCGATAAATAAATTGAAATTGTCGAATATTGCGTTCTTGGCAGTTGGTTAAAAACAGCAAATTGGTTCGAGTGCCACGGGCTTCATAACCGATTTCTTGTTTTTCCGCCTCGGAAATATTCAGAAAAAGTGGATGTTCAAAGTTAAAAGAAACCATGCTGCCCACTCTTTCAAAAATGGGCAGATCAAGTTGGTGACCCATTTCAAACAGCCATTCTTCATGAACTTGATTGCTATCAATGGAAAAACCGTAGGCGTATTGGTGCCCTTGACAACGGAATTCAAATTCAAATCGGGAGGGTTTTTGGTAGCAGCTGGTATCCAATTTAAAGTGTTTGACGTTGATTTTTCTATTTTTTGCAACGCCATCGACAATAAAATCTTTGGCAAAAGACATGGCTTTAATCAAATTGGATTTTCCCGATGCGTTAGCGCCGTAAAGGATAGACGTTTTTAATAAGTCAATATCCTCTTGGGATTCTCCTTTAACGATATGATGAGCATGCCGAGTCTCATTTGAGGCAATCAGATTGAACTCAACGAGTTGATTAAAAGACAAAAAGTTTTCGACAGTGAATCGGATTAACATGATTTTGGAGTCCAAATTTTTCTTGTCTGAACCTTGATTTTAAAGGATTTACAGGATTTTTTTTTAGAAGAACTGATTTTGTCAATCTACGGTTCAAACAAGAAAAGTTGCACATTGCGTAAATAAAAAAAACTTTAAAGAAGGTGCGAAACGAGCCCATCCGCAAGTTTTGGTTCAAACCAAGTAGATTTTGGTGGCATAATTTGCCCTGCATCAGCTACCGCCATCAGTGCTTGCATGCTAGTGGGGTAGAGGGCAAAGGCAATTGCCATTTCACCACTATTGACCCGTTTTTCTAATTCAGATAAACCACGAATGCCACCGACAAAATCAATGCGTTTGTCGCGGCGCGGATCAGTAATGTCTAATATTGGGGCCAACAAATGATCAGTCAATAAGCTGACATCAAGGCTGGCGACAGGGTCATGGTTAGGCACTTTTTTGACATGGAGATGATACCATTGACCATCCAGGTACATCCCAAATTCGCCGCGGCGTTGCGGTTTGACGGCGTTGTCACTGGGACGAACATCAAAATTTTGCGCGATACGCTCCAAAAATTCTGGGACGCTGAGCCCATTTAAATCTTGAACAACCCTGTTATAATCAAGAATTTGCATTTGATTATCTGGAAAAATCACAGTGAGAAAGTAAGCCGCATTGTTGGCGCGCCGCTTTTCAGCGACCCGCGCAGCCGCGGCGGAGCGATGATGTCCATCGGCTATATAAAGACAATTCATGCCATCAAAAGTGGTACTAATTGTCTCGATATGGTTTGGATCGTCCACTACCCAAAGTGTATGAATAACACCATCGTCTGCTGTCAAATTAACGGTGGGGGGTTGTGCGGTCAAAGTTTTGACAAGCGCATCCATAGTGGGATGATGTTTATAAGTCAAAAAAACGGGTCCCGTTTGTGCGTTAAGCGCATCAATTTGGCGCACTCTGTCATCCTCTTTATCAGGGGGCGTCAATTCGTGTTTACGAATCCGATTGCTGTTATAATCGTCTATATTAGCGACTGCCACTAAACCGATTTGTTGATGATTGCCCATTGTTAAACCATATAAATAATAGTAAGGCTGTGCATCTTGTTTAAGAATGCCTGCATCAAGCATCCGCTGCAAATTTTCGGCCCCCTTAGCGTACACTGCATCACTATGGGGATCAGTATCGGGCGGTAAATCAATTTCTGGTTTAGAAATATGCAAAAAACTCCAAGGACGATCATCCGCACGTTGGCGTGCTTCTTCAGTGTTAAGCACATCATAAGGCGGCGCAATCACTTGGGCGGCATATTCTTGCAGGGGACGTAAACCAGCAAAGGGACGAATTAATGGCATTAATAACTCCTTTAAAAAATAAATAATTTTAAACCAAAAATAATGAATGATGGTAAATTTATTGTTCACAAGTGTTATTGGACATTTGAGCTATGCGTATTACTCCACCAACTGATCCCGTTTTCAAAAAGAGAGTGGTTTTTACTAGAAATTCTCAACCACCCAAAAAGTGGGCACTAACAACTCGTATTATTATTATTGTTGGCTTGTTGTTAGGTACGACAGCTTATTTTTTTCCTGAGATAAGTCAATATATTAAAAATTGCCAAAAAAACGCTGATTGTCCATGGACCACTACACCAGCGACACCTCAGGAGGTGGCAGCGCCCATGCCACCAACAATCCCCCCTCCTGTTCAACCTGTCATCACATCGTCTGAAATCGCAGAACGTTTGTTAGCCAAAGCTGAGGTACAAATTGCGAAAAAACAATTCACTGCGCCCAAAGGTGACAATGCTTATGAAACTTACCAAGCTTTATTAAAAGTGGATCCCCAACAAGCACAACAAATATTAGAGGATATTGTTGCATGGTATTTCAAACGTGCTCAACGGTACATTAGCGGAAATAGGCTCACCGAACCTGCGCGTGGCAATGCTTATCAAGCGTATCAAAAATTGACTGAAATTGCTCCCCAGCATGAAACGACACAAAGACTTTTAAGCGAAATTATTGATCAATTCAACCAAAAAGCTGAGTTGCTACTCGAAAAAAAACATTTGACAACACTTGAAAGCAACAAGCTTTATGTAATCTATCAAAAAATGTTCACTGTTGCGCCAGAAAGTCAGAAAACACAAGATTTGTTAAATATAATTATTGAGCGCTTGTTTACCCAAGCTGAACAGCAAATGGCTAAACATTATTACACAACGCCAAAAGATAACAATGCTGTTGATAGCTATAAGCTGATTTTAAGGATTTCCCCAAATCATCCTAAAGCCCAAGATGGGATAAACAGAATTGCTGAAAAATATTATCAGCTGGCCATTGGAAAGCAAAGACAGGGGCTATATGAAAGCAGTATGACGATGATTGAAAGGGGGTTGGAGGTGGTACCTGATAATCCTGAATTAAATCAATTAAAGCAGGAGGTGGTAAAAACATTATCAGAACAATAGTTGGTTAGGCACTGGGGATGTTGGATGGGATTGATGGAATTCCCAATGCCTGCTTGTTAGTATCCAAATATTGTGCTTGGAGAGAGGAAATATTGCTTGTTAATATAAGAGAAAAATTCGCCAAGGTTTTTTATCCGAGAAAATACCCCAGGTAAGTCGAAAAAAATTGATTTATCATCAATTTCTTTAAAAATAATAGAAAAAGCTTCCTGGTAAAGCTCTGCAAAATTATTGAAAGTTTTGTCTTTCAATTGAGATTGCAACCTTTGCTTAATTTGGTTAATTTTCGCTTGATCAAGCGCTACTGTAACCTCAATGGGATCAGAGTGATCTAACAAACCAGAGAAATCCCATTCAGGAGGAAACAATTTTTCTAATAATGGAGCAATGTCATTGGGATGAATGAAAAGGTAGATTTGTGCCTTGTGATCAATTGAAGGTATAGCTGAAAAATCAGTTTGATTATTCTCAAGGCTAAAAGTCGCCCAAACCGTTTGATCTTGTCTGACTAATTGGCTATTACCATTAAATTTCATATCCTTTACAAAATCAATTTCTTTTTGTTCATCACCCAATCGTTCTAAAAGATAACTTGTTTCTAAAGTCAGCTCACTAAATGTTTCCAACATTTGTCCATTAATGAAATCTGTCAGAAAGAGTGAAACGATATTTTTTGCGTCAAAAAAAATGCTTCCTAAATCAAAAACTAAGTCTTGTTCTGGCCACAAGTTAAAAACACGGGCATTGACAAAGTTATTGACCAATTGTAACTTACTGTCAATAATCAAACGAAGTGATGCTTCGGAATTGTCTTTGAGTTGTTGAGAAAGCAAGTCATTGATCATTCCATTAATCGGTTCTGAGGGGGTATTGATGCTCAAACTATTTAGCTTGAAATGTGCCGCAAAACCAAGATTTAAAGCCTTCAAATCATCATCAAAACACCAATGCGCGTTGTGACAATAAGTCTTAGCCATTTGCTCATCATTTAAAGGCATCAATTCAATGGTGGCTTCTAAATGATGTCTATTTTCTTTGATTGGCATACGATTAGGTACTGAAATCAGTAAATCGTAAAGAAAATTCGTATTGACAGCAAAAAAAGACTGAACGGCTTAGTTCGAGTCGTTCAATGTCGCCTGATTGGTTAAGTGTGCCAGGTAAATTGATTTCGTGAAGTTGACGTTTAAAAAATCCAATATTGTCAAACATATTTGCAAACAGTTCATTGTCAACCCAACTAATCCGACTATCAAATTTCTGATTTTGTACGTGCAGGTTCAAGCTATTTCCAGTGCCTGCTTGGATGATGGTTTTTTGGCGAAAAGCTGATTTGTCTAGCGCAGTTAACGGCTGAAATTTTTTAATGCTATAAAATGTGTTACAAATTGAAAGGGCATCAACAGCAAAACTGAGCTGATCAGCACTACGTCCTAAAGTGATGCCTACCAACAATTTCTTACGATAAAGCACTAAGCCTCCGCTCATGCCACTGATCGTTGGATTCGTTAATATATAGCGTATTTCAACATCAGCATCTGTAGTTAAGCCATGAATATTGACTCCATTTTGCTTCTCACCGATAGAAACGGGCACTGAATACAAAGTTTTTTCTTTGGTAAAGGAGGCATACCCAAAAGCTCTCGCCATACCTCTAGGCATTTTTTTATACACATCGCAATGAGTACTTAAAACGCCTTTCCCGTTGATTTGGTTTGGTCGAGAGACTTTAATGAACACCAAGTCTTGTTTAGGATAGAGTGCAAATTCTAAGGATTCAAAGTTGACTTCTTTTCCATCTGCTTTTGTCAGCCTTAAATTATCGGTTTTTTTGGTATTCAAATTCTGCAAAACATGATAACTTGTGACTAAGTAAGTCCAATTCTTATCTTGTTTGAGTACAGAAGCACTTCCATAGCGCGTACCAGGCACAGTATTCTTAATATGTTCTACTTGAATACGTAGCACATTGTCATTCGCTATGGTATTAAAAGTAGCGAGTAAAATCGCTAAGAAAATTAATATCCGCGACACGTTTTTTCTCCTGAGTCTTCACAGAAAAAATAAGAGGCTGTTTTGGAAAAAATGAAAAGTCTTTTTCAGAAAACGAGAAAGATT
>CAYFOB010000148.1:0-8344 GCA_964344525.1 uncultured Thiomargarita sp. | reverse complement strand
ATATTAGTACTTAATAATATTTTTATTTACTAACTTGAACATCGAGTTTAAGTTATTGATTGGAATCACTGTCACCTTGACCGGGTAATAAGTCGCCTGACGCATCACTTGTGCATTACTGATTGTAACCATTTTATTGTCACGAATGGCCTTATGAATGGCCCCCCGAATTCGCATGGTTAAACCGTCGCGGAGTATTGTAAATAAATCAAGACTGGGTTCGCCGGTGGGATAGTGCAAATATTCCACAGTGGAACCATAGTTGTATAAAATTTCATGCTTACGATTAATCAGTACGCAGGGCGGTGCATATTCTCGTAGGAGGGCCTGTTGGGCAATCTCAGAGATTTTTGAGCGGCGTAGGCGATTGAAGGTGTTGGGTGATTGCTCTATGAGTTTTCCTGCGCCCACAATAGGAAAATTAACTTCGTCGCGTCGGTGGGTACTGATATGGCGATAAATGCGCCACTTTTTGGAAACGGTTTCAAACAGTTCTTCATATTGGCCAATGCTTTCAGAATTACCTAATCGAAGATATCCCCCTTCCCGTAGGGCAAAATGAAACAGAGAAATGACTTTTTTTTGTACTTCTTGTTTGAGATAAATTAATAAGTTACAACAACTAATCAGATCAATTTTTGAAAAGGGGGGATCACTGATTAAGTCTTGGACTGAGAAAACAATCATATCACGCAATTCTTTGGAAACTTGATAAAATTGTTCTTCATTCTCAAAAAAACGTTGCAGGCGTTATGCTGAGACATCAGCAGCAATGCTTTCAGGATAGCGCCCGGTGCGGGCAATTTCTAGGGCATCTTCATCAATATCGGTGGCAAAAATCTGAATATCATTTTTTTTATCAGCCGCTTTCATACGCTCAAACAATAGGATTGCGATGGAATAAGCCTCTTCGCCAGTCGCACAACCGGGGACCCAAACGCGCACGGGGTTCCCAGAGGGTATTTCTTCAAGCAGTTTGTTAATAATTTGGGTTTCTAAGACTTGCCACGATTCTGATTCACGGAAAAAAACGGTGACGCCGATCAGCATATCTTTAAATAAGGCTTTCACCTCACCAGGGTTGTCTTGTAGATAATGCACATAATCTGGCAAAGCGTCTATTTGTCTTAATCCCATACGCCGTTTAATTCGGCGAATAATGGTATTTCTTTTGTAATATTGAAAATTACGATTGGTTTGTGCGTAGATAATGGCAAGTACCCGACTAAAATCATCTTGCAAGCTCTCTTCAATCTGGGTTTCTTGTAAACTGCCCTTGACGTAGGAATGTTGTACATATTTTATTAAGAGTTCTGGCATTTTTTCTACAGATAAGGTAAAATCCACCACACCGGTGGCAATCGCACTGGCGGGCATACCATCATATTGCGCGGTGGTTGGTTCTTGTACAATCACAAGCCCCCCCGCATCTTTTATTGTTTTTAATCCCAAGGTACCATCACTGCCAGTGCCGGAAAGAATAATGCAAATCGCCAATTTTTGCTGGTCTTCAGCCAGCGAGCGAAAAAACAAATCAATCGGTGTGCGTAAACCACGCCGTTCCTTGGGAGCAGTCAGATGGAGTTTTCTTTTATGAATAGTCATTTCCCGATTGGGGGGGATCAAATAGATATGATTTTCTTTCACTTCCATTTTATCTTCAGCCTGAATGACATTCATTTTAGTATAACGGCTGAGCAAATCTTTCATGAGACTTTCATGAGTCGGATCAAGATGTTGAATCAGCACAAACGACATACCGGATGAATTGGGCATTGCAGAAAAAAAGTTCTTAAAAGCTTCAAGTCCTCCAGCTGAGGCTCCCAGACCAACGATAGGAAAAGGTGAAGTGGTGAGGTTTGCTGTTTTCATAATTTTTAGCTTTCTAACTGATGTTACGCACTTGTTTTCCATCTGCACTAACGGAAAGCGATTAGGATAAGTCTTGCGCCTAATAAGGGCAGGGGGTTATCCCTTCTTAAATATAATCCTTGGTGCGACCTGTTTTACGGCAACTCACAGCGCAAAACGAAAACCGCAACTGCCGTCGTCCGTAGAGTACCAGTTACGGTAGGCGCAACGGCAGTACTGAATCATGAATTTTCGGGTATTTAGGAGTCCAAACTTCGGTACGGCTGTGGCCTCGCCCAAAATAAATTTTGGACTCCTAAATAAAATTTGTGACTGGGTACTTATTCATCTTGTTTCCTCTTTAAAAAAACTGATTAACAGCAGCTTCCAATTCATCAAAAGTTGTTTTTTTGATACCTTGAAATTCTTTTCCTTTATCGTTTGTTACAAGCAAACAGTCTTCGGCAATTGCATAACCTGCAATTAGCCAATCAACTGTTGCGCCACATTTTTTTCCAGAACCTGGCATTGGCACATGATTGTCCTTGATTCCAAGGCAATTAATGCAACTTTGACGTTTAAACGCTCGCCATTCCTTATTGCTTGGAAATTGTTTTCCAACCAAGTGTGCTACTGCTTGTGCGTGGCAACGTTCATAAGGTACAATGCTGATACGTTTACGATCCAAAAATCTATTAACTTCCTCAATGTCATACCTTTCTTGATATTTTTGTTTCAAATCAAACAACTTTTCGGTATGAACAATGGCAGAAACCACGAGACAAAGCTGATAGTGATGAGCCTCATTGATGCGATTAATATTATCGCACAGTGTCAGGAAACGAAGCTCATGAAATACGATATTCGTATCAAAAGCAATCGTCAGCTTGCCCTCGCATAGCAATTGATAAACCTCTTTTTTATTCATTATTGTCCCGTTCAAATAAATCAAGAAATTGCGCATTCGTCAAAATTTCAACATGTTCATTATCTTGACGTTTGAGAATGACAATGCCACCGCCTTGCTCAATGCCAAGCGTTTGACAAATATCTTCTGGCAATCTCACCAATCTCTCGCTTGAAACATAGCATTGGGGTGCCGTTTCTCCAATTTTGGGGGCGTTAGCATCATGTTCAGTAAAGAAATGTGCTGTTTTAATGGGGAGCCGCTTAACTGTTGGTTCACCAGTCATCGCATAAAAATGTTCACCAAATTCAAAGGCTGGGGAGTGGCTGGTTAAAAAAATTTGTTGGGGTCCCACGGGGGCTTTGACTATTTCATGGAAAATTTCCCGTAAGCGCAGTTGTAAGGTATAACGTAAATTCAGTTCTGGCTCTTCAATTGCTACACAAGTGGCATTGCTGATTAATAGTCGCGCAATAAGCGCTACGACTTGTTGAATACCAGAGCCTAGCATATCGATAGGTATCCGTATGGTGGCGGTTGGCGCTCGTGCCGATGATGATTCAAACACCAGATTGGCTCGACTGGTATGGCGATTAAATATGGCAACAAATTCACCGTCACCAAGCACATCATCGAATTTTTGTAGCGTACTCACAAACAATTTCCATCGGTTAGAAGATAAAAATTCTAAAGATTCTTTGGCATCGTAGAGTTGCAAACGTAAAGATTGCGGAACCAGTTCACGTTTTGCTTCTATTTCATTGGTTGAAATATGACGATCAACACCAATTAATTCGAATGGCTTGCTGGTAGCGATAAAAACGGCAAATTGTAGTGAATAGTTTTTTTGTTCAGTACTGCCTTGAGTGACATCGGTGCCATCTGCAAATTGAAATTGTGTGACTTGGTAATTAAAATGATCATAAATGGGTTTCAGTTGAAAACCGATTTGGACTTGATCACTTGGCAATAATTCTTCAATACCTGCATCTTTTATTTCATGGGGTTCAATATTGAATATCGCATTGAGTTCAATCGCGTCCATAAACTCTAAATTGAATATTTCGCTGGGCAAAAATCCAATTTTTTCTATATCTGACGATGTCATTTGCTGTACCCAAGCCATGCGTTTTAAAAGTTGAAAAAACAATTGCATTGCTTCAAGCACATTTGATTTTCCGACATTATTTTCTCCATGAATGACACAAATAGCCCCCATATCCTCAAGGACAATTTCTGTTCTAAAATTCTTAAATCCTTTAACTGAAAATCGTTTTAATTGCATTGGGTTACTCCACTTACAAAAAGGTTGTAGTCTTTGTTCCAGCATGTTGCATAATGTTACGCAACCTCGTTCCTTACGCTCTGCGACAATCAAAATACACAAATGTTGGATTAAATTGTGCTAAAAATCAATCCGTTTATTCCCCAAATCCGTTGTACTAAATATTAAAATTATAAGTGTGCTTCAATCGTCTTAACCAGTGTTTTGATATTCACTGGTTTACTCAAATAACCATCGCACCCCGCTTGTAAACAGCGTTCTTGGTCATTGGGCATCGCCAAAGCGGTCAAAGCAATAATTGGAATCTCAGATAAGCGCTTATCTGCCCGAATATGACGAGTCGCTTCTATGCCATCCATCTGTGGCATTTGAATGTCCATGAAAATCAGGGCGGGCTGCTTTTCTTTAGCCAATTCAATCGCTTCTATGCCATTTCTGGCGACAATAACCTGGTAGCCTTTGGCTTGCAAACCGATTTGTACGCCTAAAATGTTGGTTTCATTATCTTCGGCTAATAAAATCAGTGCCGAGGGATGACGAATAAGCACCGGTTTTGTCTTTATTGATTGTTCCTCTGGGGGGCTATCATCAGTGGCGTACCAAGGCAATGAAACCGTAAATCGGCTGCCTTTTCCGATTTGACTTTCTACTGTCACGCTACCACCGTGCATTTCTGTCAGTTTATAAACCAGAGACAATCCTAAGCCAGTTCCTTCGTGCTGACGCGAAAGGCTACTATCTATTTGCACAAAGGGTTGAAATAAATGTACCATTTCATTTTCGGGAATACCAATACCCGTATCTGACACCGTAAAATAGGCAATATTTTTGTTCTGGTCCCCAATAACCTCCAATGTCACTTTCCCCCCTTGAGGCGTAAATTTGATCGCATTGGTGAGCAAATTGACCAAAATTTGCTTCAAATTGCGCTCATCGGCTTGAATGACCTTCACATTATTATCGTCAAGGGTGGAAATTTGAATCTGCTTTTTAAGAGCCGCTTGTTTGACAAATTGCAGACTGGCTTGGCAAATTTCTTTGACCCTAACCGCTTGTATTTCTAATGTCATTTTTCCGGCTTCAATCTTGGATAAATCCAGAATATCATTAATCAATGATAATAAGTGGCTACCTGCTGCTTCAATATGCCTAATTGCTTTTGATTGCTCCTCATTCAGTGGTCCAGAAATTTTATCCAGTAATATTTCCGACATCATCTGGATAGCATTGAGCGGTGTACGTAGTTCATGGCTCATATTGGCCAGAAATTCGTCTTTCAGGCGGGCAGCGCGAGCCAGTTCGGCATTGGCATGGCTCAGTTCTTCAGTACGCTTTTTGACCCGCTGTTCGAGTGAATTTCGCTCGGTTTCTAAGGCAGATTGAGTTTCTTTGAGTTCGGTGATGTCGTGCAGCATGACCAAATAGGCGGGTTGATTTTCCCATAAGGTATCCACCACATCCATTTCAGCAGTGCCTAGTTTTTTGTTAGGGCCATAAGTTCTGATTTGTATCCGTTTATTGGCGTTTATTGGAATACCAAATTGTTTGTTGGCTGATAAGCCATTAGGACAAAATATTTTTTGTATGGCTTGATTGGTAAATAGCACATGACTTTCTTGATCAAGTACCATAATACCTGATTGGTTTTTTTCAACCACACTTTGGAAACTGGCTTTGCTGGCTTCTAGCGCCTTGGTCATCTCTTGTAATGTTTGGTTGCTTTGTTTGAGTTCAGCTGTCCGTTTAGCAACGCGGGTTTCTAGTTCTGTGTTGAGTTTTGCTAAGGCTTGTAGAGCCAATTTGCGCTCGGTGATGTCTATCACAATGGTGCGAATATCCATCGCCTCATTCGCTCTAATACTTTCTAGTCGAACATAAAATGGTCTCTTAGTTTTTTGGTTTATCAATTGGAGTTCACATGTTTCATTATTGAGCAAATTCACTTTGCGGCAATGTAAAAAAAATGTATTTTGATTATTTATATCTGTTTTAATAAAATAAGCAAATTCATGCCCAATGAGATCGCTTTTATTGACCCCTAAGAGCTTAGCCAAGGTTAAATTGGCTTCTGCAATGAGCCCATATTGAGTCATGGTCAAATAACCAACGGGGGCTAAATCGTAGAGAGCACGGTATTTTTTAGTCAAGGCTTGAAATTGCTCCTGGGTTTTGGACAGTTCTTCATTTTGCATTTCCAATTCAATTTGGTGAACTTGCAATTCATGAAGTATATGTCGGATGTTATCTGCTGAAAAATTTTCTGTGGGTGTTTGAGCGACTATTTTTGAAATGGCTTGTTCCGCTTGTTGACGTAATTGTGTTAATAACTTAGAACGTTGATTCATTTTTTTTTCCTTAAATGCTTTTAATGTGCTAAAAAAAAATTTATCAAAAAACCACTAATAACTACAAGGATTACTTTTAAAAAAGGATAAGTCAAAACCACCTCATCGGTGGGGGTTATCCTTTCTTAAAAGTAATCCTTGTAGTTATTAGTGGTTTTTGACTTTTAAATATTATTATAAAAAGTACCAATAGTGCAACGGATAATTTGAACTCATTTTTCTATCTCAATAAGGAACGTGCCTAAAAATTTTTTTTTATCAAAGATATGGTATTTTTACCAAAAATGGCGTTTTCAAGGGCGGTTTTGTGATCAATAAGCGACTTTTCGAGATTTGTCCGATTGAGATTTGCCTCCCGAAAGTCTGCCCCACTGATATTTGCTCCACTAAGCTCTGCTCCACTGAGGTTTGCTCCAATGAGTTCTGCGCCAGTCAAATTTGCTTCACAAAGTTCTGCGCCAGTCAGATTGGCACCAGTCAAATTTGCTTGACTGAGGTCTGCTCCACTAAAACATGCCCCACTCAAATTTGCTCTATAAAAATCTGTCTTTTTGATATTTGCCCCACTGAGATTTGCTCTATTGAGAGATACCTTTCTAAAATTTGCCCCGCTGAGGTTTGCCTTTTTGAGATTTCCACCATTGAACTCCGCTTCACTGAGATTTGCCCCACTGAGATTTGCCCCATTGAAATTTGCCCCGCTGAGGTTTACCTTTTTAATATCTGCCCCACTGAGATTGGCTGCCCTGAAATCTGTTCGACTGAGATTGGCCCCACTGAGATTGGCCCCACTGAGATTGGCTGCCATGAAATCTGCCCCACTGAGATTGGCCCCACTGAGATTGGCTGCCCTGAAATCTGCTCGGCTGAGATTTGCCCCACTGAAATCTGCTCCTGTGAAGTCTATCCCACTGAAGTTTACCCCACTGAGATTCGCCCCACTGAGATTTGTTCCGTGGAGGTTTACTTCCATGAGAACTGCGTCACTGAGATCTGCCTCACTGAGATTAGCCTCCCTGAAGTCTACCTGACTGATATCTGCCGCACTGAGATATGCTCTATTAAGAATGGTATTTTTGAAATTGGCCTTTTGGCTATTTACGCCACCGAGATCGGCTTCAGTGAGATTTGCCTCTCTGAAGTCTGCCTGAGTGATATCGGCACAGCAAAGATAGACCTCACAGAGATCTGATTCACTCAGATTTGCCCGAGTCAGATTGGCTCGACTGAGATTGGCCCGAGTCAGATTGGCTTTGCTCAGATTGGCGCGAGTCAGATTGGCTCCACTGAGATATTTTTTACTGAGATTTACCTGATAGAAGTTCACCTCCCTAAGATTTGCTCCACAGAGATTAGCCTTACTCAGTTCAGTCCTATTGAGATTAGCACCACTCAAATTAGCGCCACTGAGATTAGCCCCAGTCAGATTAGCCCCAGTCAGATCAGCCCCACAGAGATGAGCCCCACAGAGATTAGCCCCACAAAGATTAGCCCCACAGAGATAGACCCAACTAAGATATACTTTCCTAAGATCGGCTTCCATGAGATTTGCCCGACTGATATCTGCTCGACTGAGATTTGCCCCCTTAAGATTTGCCCCCTTGAGATTTGCCCCACTGAGATCAGCCCCACTGAGATTAGCGCTCCTGAGATTAGCCCCCTTGAGATTAGCCCCCTTAAGATCAGCCCGACTGAGATTTGCCTCTATGAGGGATGCTTTCCAAAAAATGAAATTGGAAAAATCCATTTCTTCAAGGGACAAGCCTTTTTCAAAGGTGCAATACTCAAAGTTATTTCGTCCCATCTTCAGGGCTTTCTTGACATTTTTCCTAGTTTGAAAAAGCTTGCAAGTCATCAAATTCTTTCTAAAGAAAAACATAAGTGTCTCCTATTATTTTTATTCTACTCGATGTTCAAGTTAGTAAATAAAAATATTATTAAGTACTAATATAGGAA
>CAYFOB010000147.1:8067-8354 GCA_964344525.1 uncultured Thiomargarita sp. | reverse complement strand
TGGACGCGCCAGCGTCCTGTTTATGCAAGATTCTCAGGACGCTGGCGCGTCCACAATGGGTTCCCACGCCTTCGCTAAGAACCAGAACGAGAGTGCGTAACATCAGTTATTATTGCAAATCCCATATCCACCACCGCCCGGTGTTTCAATCACAAACACATCGCCAGCTTGCATTTTGACTTCCGCTGTCCCTCCTAAATTTTCTCTTTTTCCATCAACACGTTCCACCCAATTTTTACCCGTTTCTCCCGCTTTTCCACCCGCCATCCCATAAGGGGCCACGCGGC
>CAYFOB010000147.1:2268-8057 GCA_964344525.1 uncultured Thiomargarita sp. | reverse complement strand
TGACAAAATGGAAGCTGTCATGGCTTCTTGAAAACGAATGCGTCGCTCCACGCCATTTCCGCCCCGATAACGTCCTGCACCGCCACTGCCTTGACGAATCTTAAATGATTCTAACAACACAGGAAAACGCCATTCTAAAATTTCTGGATCCGTGAGGCGAGAATTTGTCATGTGTGTTTGCACTGCTGATGTACCATCAAAATCAACGCCCGCGCCAGAACCGCCGCAAATCGTTTCATAATACTGGTATTTATCATTGCCAAAGGTAAAATTATTCATTGTGCCTTGTGAGGCTGCCATGATACCTAGCGCACCATACAAGGCATCGGTGATACATTGTGAGGTTTCTACATTGCCAGCAACAACAGCGGCAGGATAAGTTGGATTGAGTAAACAGGCTTTTGGTATGATGATTTGCAACGGTTTCAAACAACCGGCATTCATCGGAATATCGTCTTGTACCAAAGTACGAAAAACATAGAGCACAGCCGCTTTGCACACAGAAACAGGCGCGTTAAAATTATTGGCTTGTTGTTCAGAAGTGCCACTAAAATCAATGACTGCGCTGTCTTTTTTAATAGTCACTTTGACGCAAATCGCAGCCCCATTATCTAATTCATACCGAAAGTCTCCCCCTTTTAACACACCCAATAATTGACGCACCGCTGCCTCAGCATTATCTTGTACATGTTGCATATAGGCTTGTACGACTTCTAAGCCAAAATGTTGCACCATTTTTTGTAATTCTTGTACGCCAGTTGTATTGGCTGCCATTTGGGCACGTAAATCAGCTAAATTTTGTTCAACATTTCGAGCGCCACGACCTAACAATTTTCGCATTTCAGCTTCACGCAATCTGCCTTGTTCAACGAGTTTAAAAACATCAATGACGACACCTTCCTCATGCAAGGTGCGACTATGAGGCGGCATTGAACCCGGTGTGATGCCACCAATATCTGCATGATGCCCGCGTGAAGCCACATAAAATAACACTTTGCCTTGCGTACCAAAAACAGGTGTGACAACCGTCACATCAGGCAAATGTGTGCCACCATGATAAGGATTATTTAACACAAACACATCGCCTGGTTGCCTCTTTTCTTGTGTTTGAATAACCGCTTGTACACTGTCACCCATTGAACCTAAATGAACGGGCACATGTGGCGCGTTAGCAATTAATTGTCCTGCTTGATCAAAAACCGCACAAGAAAAGTCTAAACGCTCTTTAATGTTGACAGAATACGCCGTATTTGCCAACATCGCGCCCATTTGTTCTGCTATCGACATGAAAAGGTTGTTAAAAATTTCTAATCTGACAGGATCAACGGTGGTGCTCAAACGTTCTTGGGTAGTGACTGCTTGGTTAAGCACAATATCATAACGAGGCGTGATTTCAGCTTGCCAATTGGGCTCAACAACAGTGGTCCCCGTTTTTTCAATGATAATCGCTGGACCCCTGATTTTTTGCCCAATCCCTAACTCGTCACGCACATAAATGGGTGTTGTATGGGTTTGCTCAGCACTCACCATGGGCAAAGTCGCAATCGGTTCTCCTTTGGCAAAGGAAAGATTTTCTGGAACAAAAACCTCAGGCATTGCGCTAATGACTTCCACCGACACGGCTTCCACAATTAACGACGCATCACGCACAAAGCCAAAACGTTGTTGATGAGCGGTGGCAAATGCCGCTTTCATGTCAGCACACGACGCAAAATCGACTAATAAAGCAGTGTCGGTGCCAGCATAACGACAATGTACTTTATATTGCACGGTGGTGGGTTGTTGAACTAATTCGCTACGTTTTTCTAATGCTTTGAAAGTAGATTCAAGTGTACTGATTAAGCCATCATTTAATTCTGCAACAATTGATTGTTCATGCATGGTACGAATATCCGCCAATCCCATGCCTAAAGCTGCGCCAAAACAGCACAAAGTGTATTCGCTGACATCATAACCACGTTGCACCGAGATTTTTTTAATGGCATTTGCCATATTATCAACAGCGATTTTTAAAAAGCCTTCAGCCACTTGAGTAGGGCTTTGTCCAGTGATTTTAGCAAGTGCCGCAAATTTGTCTTTGACAGTCGCTTCATCTAGTGGCTCTTGTCCTGATTGCCCAAATACTTTTGGAAAAAATTGCCCATGCAACTTGCCCAACATGACATTACAATCGGTGATCGTCAAAGGTCCACCTTGTCGATAACACGCTGGACCCGGTTTAGCCCCCGCCGAATCTGGACCTACACGAAAACGTAACCCATCAAAATGCAATATGGAGCCACCGCCCGCCGCAACCGTGTGAATCCGCATAATTGGTGTTCGCATTCTCACCCCAGCCACTTGAGTGTCAAAATCGCGCTCATATTCCCCCGCAAAATGTGAAACATCTGTAGACGTGCCACCCATGTCAAAATTGATGATTTTCTCAAAGCCAGCCAACGCACTGGTTTTAACGGCACCCACATAACCACCGGCTGGACCAGAAAGAATGGCTTCTTTGCCTTGAAATTGATGAGCATCAATCAAACCACCATTGGATTGCATAAACAGTAAATTCACATCACCTAACACGCTATCTACATAACGACGCAAAATGGGTGATAAATAGGCATCAACAACAGTAGTGTCGCCCCGACTGACTAATTTGATTAACGGGCTGACTTCATGCGAAACAGGAATTTGAGTAAATCCAAGTTCACGCGCCAAGGCAGACACTTGTTGCTCATGCTTGGGATAACGATAAGCATGCATAAAAACAATAGCGACTGAAAAAATACCTTGATTGAGGGCAATTTGTAAATCTGTGCGGACAGCCTCTAGTGAGACTGGTTTTAACTCCTCGCCCTGAGCATTATAACGCTCATCGACTTCAATCACTTGCTCATACAATAATTCGGGCAAAACGATATTAAGGGCAAATAAATCAGGGCGATTTTGATAACCGATTCTCAGCGCATCACCAAAACCTTTGGTAATCAACAAAACGGTACGATCACCTTTGCGCTCAAGTAACGCATTGGTTGCCACCGTTGTACCCATTTTAACGGCTGCAATTGGGGGCAAAGTTTCGTCTGGTGCTAATCCTATAATTTCGCGGATACCTTGCACTACCGCATCTTGATATTGCGTTGGATTATCGGATAAAAGTTTGTGGGTTAATAAATGTCCATCGGGATGTTGCGCGACAATATCGGTGAATGTGCCGCCTCTGTCTATCCAGAATTGCCAGTTGTTCATAATAAAGCTAACTGAACATCCAATAATAATTTAAAAAAAATGTTATTATGTTATTTTTTTGTTTAACAAACCAATGAGGGAATGTCATGTCTATTTATCGATTTCCCCTGTTATTGTTCGTTTTCATTTTCTCAATAGTGACAGCTCAAGCTGCCGAAATAAGAAAGATAGACATCAATACGGCTGATGCGTGGGCTTTGAGTAATGTGTTATATCTAGTTGGTCCTAAAAAAGCGGCTAGGATTGTTGATTATCGTAAAAAAAATGGTCCGTATCCGTTTAAATCTATTTATGACTTAGAGAAGGTGCGTGGGATAGGACCAAAAATAATTGAGTACAACAAGGATAAAATGTTTGTGGAGATTCCAAAGCAGCCATCTTCAAAAGAGGTGCCTTCAAAACCACAATAGGCGGGGTCAAATTTGAACTGTGATTTATGTGATATCAATCCTCGTTTACAAGTCGCAAAGCGTTGCGTAACATCAGTGATATCACATAAATCACAGTTCAAATCATTTCTGGGAATATCCTAACTGCTGCAAGGCACGTTCATCATCACACCAACCCTGCTTGACTTTGACCCACAATTGTAAAAAGACTTTGCATTCTAACATCGTTTCCATGTCTTTGCGGGCATCCTCTCCGACAGCTTTTAGCATTCCACCTTTTTTACCAATTACAATGGCTTTTTGACTTTTACGCTCCACCCAAATAAGGGCATTAATACGAGTCAAATTTCCTTCACTCGAAAAATTTTCGATTTCTACCGTAAGGCGGTAAGGTAATTCAGCCCCTAAACGGCGGATCAATTTTTCACGTACTATCTCAGCCGCTAAAAAACGTTCGGTGCGATCGGTGATTTGATCTTCTGGAAATAATAATGTGTTGATAGGCAACAAATCAATGATTTTAGCTTCAAGTTGAGCCAAATTGTGACCATTGTAGGCTGAAATGGGAAAAATTTCTGCAAAATCACGCTTGGTTGCCATTTCTTGTAAATAAGGTAATAAAACATTCTTATCCGTTATTTTATCCACCTTATTAACGCCCAAAATCACCGGCACCGTGCTTTGAGCAAGCGCTTTGAGGACATAGCTATCCTCCTCTGTCCAGTGTGAAGCTTCTACCAACCATACAATGATATCGACCCCCTCCATGCTAGTTGTGGCAGCCTGATTAAGATAACGATTCATTGCATTATGTCTGCGTTGATGTAAGCCAGGGGTATCCACGTAAATAATTTGGGTATTGCCATCCGTTTTAATGCCTAAAAGTCGATGGCGGGTGGTTTGCGGTTTGCGCGATGTGATGCTCAGTTTTTGTCCGAGTAGCTGATTGAGCAAAGTGGATTTGCCCACATTCGGGCGCCCAATGATAGCTACATAGCCACAGTGTCCTTCATTCAACATTTAAAACCCTCAAGGCTTTCGCCGCTGCGGATTGTTCGGCACGACGGCGGCTCTCGGCGTTGCCATTAGTAGATTGAGCCAAACCGGGTACGAGACATTCCACCTCAAACTCTTGAGCGTGGGGGGTACCACCGATGGATAACACGCGATAAGTTGGCAGCGGTTGCTGTTTGGCTTGTAAATATTCCTGTAAACGGGTTTTTGGGTCTTTGATTTTGCGTGGAGATAAATCATTTAAAACATCTTGCCAGAGATGCAAAACCACGGTTTGACAAGCAACCATGCTACTATCTAGAAAAACGGCACCGATAATTGCTTCGACAGCATCGGCTAAAATGGAGGCGCGTTGTTCCCCACCGGTTTTTAACTCGCCCCCACCTAGCCGCAAATATTGCCCCAAGTCGAGGCGCTGCGCAATTTTTACCAGCGTATCTCGTTTAACTAAATTGGCACGAAAACGTGTTAATTCACCTTCACGGGCTTCTGGAAAACGCTTAAATAGTTCCTCTGCCATAATACAACTGAGCAACGCATCGCCTAAAAACTCTAAGCGTTCATTATTAGATGTACCAGCACTGCGGTGTGTCAGCGCAGTGGTTAAATAATCTTCTTGCTTAAAGCGGTAAGTTAAGGCTTGGCTTAGGCGGTTGTAATCTTGCTTCAAGGGACTCGTATACTGTTTTCAAAATCAAAAAGAAGAGAAATATTGGCTATAAACGGCACCGTTCTTTGATATTTCACCGTCATTTCAAAGCCCCCATCTGTTCTTTGAATATCGATATGTTTTTCGACCTCTTCGTCATTGAATACCTTAAGTTGGACACCTTGCTGATATAAATAGGTCAAAAAAACTCGCCGGATTTCCTTATCCCTTTCAGTAGCTAGGTTAGGCGTTTCTTTAACTTTCGCTAACCCACTACCAATAATCATATCATCCTTGTAAATCGGAAATATTCTCATCGTGATCACCGCAGCAAAAGCGACTAACACAAGGAGAGTCATAAGCATCAACAGGCTCATGCCGCGTTGTTTATTGTGGTTCATTTTTCCTCCTTTATTTAATTTGCATCCCAATCCGTTGCCAACTGATGCCGCCATTAGCCCAATCCCAATTCATCCAAATAAAAAATGCTTTGCCAATCA
>CAYFOB010000147.1:1184-2258 GCA_964344525.1 uncultured Thiomargarita sp. | reverse complement strand
TGGCACCGTACCCCAGAAGCGACTGTCGCGACTATTATCACGATTATCACCAAGTACGACATACTCATTGGCAGGAACAATCCATTGATCAATTGGCGTTGGCTGTCTTCTGCTTGGAGAAATTAAAATGGCATGCTCAGCTGTTGGTAAATGTTCAATACGCTGTTCGCTTCCTGTCATGCCACTACCTGCGCCCTCGCCTATATATCTACCCACTAAATCTTGGATAACAGGTTCATCATTAATATACAACATTTTGTTGGCCCCGTTATATTCAATCTGATCACCAGGCAAACCAATCACCCGTTTGATAAATGGGATAGATGGATTTTCAGGATAACGAAAAACCACCACATCGCCACGTTGTGGCTCACTTATCTCAATCACTTTAAAATTCAAAACGGGTAAACGAATACCATAACTAAATTTATTGACTAAAATAAAATCTCCAATCAATAAAGTTGGCATCATGGAGCCAGAAGGGATACGAAACGGTTCCACCAAAAATGAGCGTAGTAACAGCACAATTACGAAAACTGGAAACAAGGAACGCGCTAAATCGACTATAAATGGTATCTGCGCTTTTTCCTCATGCTCATCTACCGACAAATCAGGCTTTGTGCGCCAAGGTGCCAGAAAAAGTTTATCATAAAGCCAGATCAATCCGCTAGCAGCTGTTAACAAGACTAAAATTGTTGCCAAATCCCAATTCATGGTTTTAAGTTATCAGTTATTAGTTATCTTTAGGAACTTCAACACGCCCCTTTCAAGAGAGTCTTGAGAGGGGATGTGTTAAGTCATTAGCCCCCTCATAATAATCACACAGTTCAAATTATTTAGGGACAAGTCTATTTTTTTCCAACTTGTAGCACCGCTAAAAACGCATCTTGGGGGATCGTTACTGATCCCACTTTTTTCATACGTTTTTTGCCCTCTTTTTGTTTTTCGAGGAGTTTGCGTTTGCGAGTTATATCCCCCCCATAACATTTAGCCGTCACATTTTTGCGAAAGGCTTTCACTGTTTGGCGGGCAATAATTTGTGTGCCAATAGCCGCTTGTATTGCAACATCATAC
>CAYFOB010000147.1:302-1070 GCA_964344525.1 uncultured Thiomargarita sp. | reverse complement strand
ATTAATAAGAATATCTAATTTCACTAAATCAGCTGCTTGAAAACGCAAAAACGTATAATCCAAGGAGGCATAGCCACGACTGACCGATTTGAGTCGGTCAAAAAAATCCAGCACCATTTCACTCATTGGTAATTCATAAGTCAGTGTGACTTGTGAAGCTGTGTAATGTAACTTTTTTTGGACCCCTCGTTTATCAATACAAAGGTTGATAACATTCCCCAAGTAATCTTGTGGTAGTATCATATTAGCTTCAACAATTGGTTCGCGCATTTCCGCAATATGATTGGGCAAATCGGCCGGATTATCTACCGTCAAAACGTCACCTTGAGTGGTGAGAATTTCATAAATAACAGTCGGGGCGGTGGTAATTAAGTCTAGCTCATACTCACGTTCTAAACGCTCCTGCACAATTTCCATGTGTAACATGCCCAAAAAACCGCAGCGAAAACCAAAACCTAAAGCCTGTGAGGTTTCAGGTTCATATTGTAGGGCAGCATCGTTGAGTCGCAATTTTGCCAAGGCCTCGCGGAATGCCTCATAATCATTGGCATCAATGGGAAACAGGCCTGCAAAAACACGGGGTTTGATAGCTTGAAAGCCAGGTAAGGGTTTATCAATTGGGTTAGTCGCATCTGTTAAAGTGTCACCGACGGGCGCGCCATCAATGTCCTTGATGCTTGCCACCACAAATCCCACTTCACCGGTTTCGAGTACCTCACGATCTTGTGGTTTAGGGGTAAAAATGCCCACCTTTTCCACTTGAACGCG
>CAYFOB010000147.1:0-253 GCA_964344525.1 uncultured Thiomargarita sp. | reverse complement strand
TTTAGATAGTCGCCCCTGCATGACCCGCACGAGAGAGACAACCCCCAAATAGTTGTCAAACCAAGAATCAATGATAAGCGCAGTTAATGGCGCATTTAATTCGCCTTTTGGTGGTGGTATGCACTCTATCAAAGATTCAAGTAATTCCTCAACCCCTAACCCGGTTTTTGCACTGACTCGCCGCGCATTTTCAGCTTCAATCCCGATGATATCCTCAATTTGTTTTATCACGCGTTGTGGTTCAGCAGCCGGT
>CAYFOB010000146.1:2709-8368 GCA_964344525.1 uncultured Thiomargarita sp. | reverse complement strand
CACTGATCAGCTAAAAATAAAAAAAGTTTATTATTGTTTTATAATATATTAACTAATTTTACTAATTATCAACAATATAATTAATTTGCTTTTTGTGTGCTTTTTATGGCATTGTAGATCCCTCAAAAAAAATGTGCATATATAGCAACCACACTTTTGGATATATTTTCTGCGATATTCCTTATCAATTCAATTGTAAGGATTTTCATATGAACAAAAAAGATTTAAACGCACCACAAAAGGTATTAAAAAATGGCCAAATTTGTCAAGAGGAGCTAGATGAAATCGTTAGCATAGCATTAGAGAGCCTCAAAAGTTTGATGGTGGATTACGAAACGCCTATTGAGATTCGATTACAAGTTGCGCTAAAACTTTTTGAAATTGGGGCGACTCCCAATAAGAATAATGATGAAGTCCTCATTCGGAGCATTGAAAAAAATGCACTCGACATAAAAAAGAATGCACATCAACTATCAGGCATTGAATCTCTTTTAAAAATGGTGGCTCAATCAACTCCTGATGCCATTTTCCCAAATGCGATATATTCTCAAAAAATTAACCGCACTGCAATCCGTTGAACGACGAGTTGCCAAAAAATAAAACTTCGGAGGTTTGGCAAACCTTCGAGGTTTATTTACAAGAAAGGATAGCCTGCTTCAATCAAGGCTTGTTTGTAATAATGCCCATCGTAATGTTGCCTACCATGATGTTCAAAAGCAAGATTTATTGCATGGGGCTAGTCTTTTGGGCATGGTACTGAAAATGATGATTTTGTAGCAGTCGGATTATCAACTGATAATTAGAAATGGAGGGGAGGAAGTGAACTATTAGTGAAAAATTGCCCGGAAGTGGATTTGAACCACTGACACAAGGATTTTCAGTCCTTTGCTCTACCAACTGAGCTATCCGGGCTAAAAATGGATTCAACCATCTCGTTATTGATGACGAGCATTCTAATACATTGCTCAAAACGATGTCAAGCTTTTTTTGAATTTTTTTTTTTGCGCCGACGCGTTTCTAAAAAAAGCTAACACCCTCACCAATCGAGGGCGGCATTCTACTGCATTGCTTAAAACAATGTCAAGCTTTTTTTTGAATTTTTTTATTTTTTTTTTTTATTTTATTTATTCCTTTTGTTTTTCTAATAATTTTTCTATGTGCAAAAGACCATACCCCCACCAATCGCCAAAAATGAGCTCACAGAATCCTAACAACTGACCAGCAAAGTATAAAATTTTTTTATGCGTTATAAATAGGCGATCATTAGATGCCACTTATCATGCGTTGAGCAACATGTGCTGATAAGGGCAAAAAAAACTGATGGTGCTAACAGCTTAAAAAAAGTTTTCTGGAAATTTTTCTGTAATCATCATAACTGGTTGACGATTAGAAAAGACACGATAAGTACGAGAAAGCAATTTATCTTCTTTTATTATATTAAAATAATCGGACAAATATCCCGCAGGTTCTAAAGCATAAGTGACGATTTCTTTAAACGTTTCCGTTTTATGTTTGACCCAAAGTTTTCCAATAGGCGTATGAGATTTGATCAGTTTTTCTCTAAACTTTTCTTCTACTCGCTCAAGAACAATAATGGAATCAGCATAAAGCCAATTACGCCGACTCCTTTTGCCTTGAAGTAGAATTTGCCTTTCTATCACTTCTGTGCCGACTTTGATCTCTAATGGCTGAATATTTTCAGTGATTGAGACGATTTTCTCAGACAATTTAACAACGCCGATTGGTTCATTTAAAAAAGCTTCTAATATGTTTGTTAAGGTACCATCAGCAATCAATAAAATTTTTTGAAAAGGACTTAATGATGAAAAATCAATTTGGTTGTTTTTCAACAATTCGTACCAATCTGTTCCAGAGGCTTCTGTGATTTCTTTTGCTTGCATATTATATCAATTTTGTTTCAAATTAAAAAATTTTTTGCACCGACGCATCCCTTTGTTTTTTCAAATAATTTTGGTATGTGCCAAAAGACGGTTAATCCCCAACGCGCAGATGGCACCAACAATGCCGTAAATCATCGCCCCCTGCCAATCGCCAAAAATGAGATCACCCAACCCAAATAAGCAGGCATAACCCAATCCAATCCCTAACAACCAACATACAAATAATTGTGGTAACTGGGATTTTTTTGTGCTGATTCCTACTGGCTGCCAAAAACCTTCTGGTTCAATACGGTTATAAAAATTTTTGAGTACCTGCAAATCGGTGGGTTGAGTTATGAAAGTCGCTATCAACCATGCCACGGTTGTAAATCCGACAGTAATAAACAAGCTATAAGGAAATTCTAAATCACTATAAAATTTAATAACGCTAAAAGCGATAAATGGAGCGATTGTCGCTACAATTTCACTCCAAGCATTGATGCGCCACCAATACCATCGCAATATCAATACTGCACCCAATCCTGCGCCACATTCAATCATAAATTGGAAAGCACTTTCTAAAGTTTGAATTTGTGCCGTCACAATCAGTGCGACTAGCATTAATAAAAATGTATTGATGCGAGAAGCCCGCACTAATTGTTTTTGGCTGGCATCAGGACGGATAAAGCGGCTATATAAATCATTAATGACATAACTGCTGCCCCAATTTAATTGGGTAGAAATAGTGCTCATGTAGGCGGCAAAAAATGCAACTAATAATAAACCTTTCAAACCGGTGGGCAAAAATTCTTGCATCGCCATTGCATAGCCTAATTTTTTGTCTGCGGCAGATAATTCGGGATAAAGCACAATGGCACACAATCCAACCAAAATCCATGGCCAAGGGCGTAAGGCATAGTGGGCGATTTGAAAAAATAGGGTAGCCTTCACAGCATGCTGCTCATTTTTAGCACCCATCATGCGTTGAGCAACATAACCACCGCCACCCGGCTCTTGCCCTGGATACCAACTTGCCCACCATTGTATGCCAATGAAGGCAAAAAAAGTGGCTAAACTGAGACTTAATACTTGGGTTGTTTCAACAATGCCAAATTCAATGTTTGGAAAAAAGTTAAAGGTATCGGCAGGCAGTTTATCTTGTAAGCCAGCAACACCACCGATTTGTTCTGAGTTAACAACCAGGAGGGCAAGCACAATACACCCCGTCATTGCAATAATAAATTGGATAAAATCGGTAATCACCACCCCTAACAAACCTGATAAGCTGGAATAAATCATCACAAAAAACATCGCACCAGCGAGATAAAAAATCAATTGGCTTTCTGGAATGCCAAAAAAAACATGTAACAAAGCGCCCAAAGCGACATTCACCCATGCGATAACAACAGCATTCATCAAAATGCCCAAGTAAACGGCTTTAAAGCCGCGCAAAAAAGCGGCTGGTTTACCTGAATAACGTAGCTCTGTCAATTCAACATCAGTAATAATATTCGCTTTGCGCCAAAATTTGGCAAAAAAGAAAGTCGCTAACATGCCACCAATTAAACCATTCCACCATAACCAATTACCACTGACACCGCTATGCGCCACTAATTCTGTGACTAATAGTGGGGTATCAGCGGCAAAGGTTGTGGCAACCATTGACGTACCAGCGAGCCACCAAGGTAAATTTCGTCCACCTAAGAAAAAATTTTCTATACTTTTTCCAGCTTGTTTGGTAAAGCCAAGCCCTATGCCTAATATCAGCATAAAAAAAAGGGCGATAATTAGCCAATCTATTACGTGAAGTTCCATAGTATTTGTCATGTTTGCGTTGCAAAGCGTTGCTTCGCACTCCATAACATCGTTGATTATTTTCGTTTTAAGCAACGCTTTGCTGATAAAAAATTTTTAAATTTATTTTTTTATTTTACGACATGTAGCTTATGTCCTTAAATCCTGACCAAAAATGGATGCGCCACGCCCTACATCTAGCAGAATTTAGCGCGGCTCAAGGAGAAATCCCCGTCGGTGCACTCATAGTGAAAGCAGATCAGTGTATTGCAGAAGGCTGGAATCAACCCATTGCCACTCATGATCCCACAGCTCATGCAGAAATGGTGGCCTTACGCAAAGCCGCACAATTTTTAAATAATTACCGTCTAACTGATACCACTTTATATGTCACACTTGAACCTTGTGTCATGTGTGCGGGCGCCATTATTCATGCACGGCTTCAGCGCGTTGTGTTTGGTGCTTATGATAATAAAGCGGGAGCGGCAGGAAGTCGTTTTGATATATTAAGGGATACCCGCCACAATCATCAAGTGGAATGTGTCAGTGGGGTATTGGGGGATGAATGTGGGGGATGTTTGAGAAGTTTTTTTAAAAGTCGGCGCTTTGGAAGATAAATCTTGCGCTTCTCTAACTTAATGTATATAGTTAAAAAAAGACACTATTTATTGATAGTTAGAGGTATTTTTGATGAAAAAAACCATAAAATTTATTGTTTTATGCCATTTACTTTTTTATTCAAGTGTCAGTATTGCAGAAATCAGAACGTTTGCAGAGGATTTACTCAATCCGACAGGCTTGGCAATTCATCCCGCGGAAGAGGCGCTTTATGTTAAAAGTGGTACAACAGGTAAAGTATGGGCTATCCCTATTGAGGGTGATGGTTCAGCGGGAAAAATTGCGCTGCGCACAGAGGATTTTACACCAGACATGCAAATTGTGTTTGATGCAGCAGGCAATCTTTATGGATTGGAAAGTGAGCATATTTATCGTTTGAGTGCGGCAGGTCATGTTGAAAAAACGGAAATTGGTGCCTTGAATAGTGGTGTTGCTGTAGAAAATCCGGGACTGCCATCAAATAAACTGTTTTTATCACACACACCCTCTCTGAAGTGGATAGATATAAAGGCATTCTCACCAGGCCACAAAATGGATACAAACTCTTACACAAGTTGTGGGACTTTTCGCTTCCTTAACTACCGCCAAGGAGTGGGGGGGATTGTTGGTACATATAAAAATTCTTTAATAAATATCAATCCCACTGAGGATTCTTGTGCCACTCTCTTAACTGGCTTTGTACAGCCCAGCGGTATTGCTGAAGATAAACATGGCAACCTTTATGTGGCAGACACGGGCGCGGGCACAATTACCCAATTAACGCCATTGGGGCAAACTTCGATAATTGCCTCAGGCTTATCATCGCCCACAGGTTTGGCATATCACCCCAAAACCCGCTTATTGTTTGTTTCAGAAACAGCTAATGCGCGGGTTAGGACAATTAGCTTGGACAATATGATATGTACACAAGTTATCACATATGCCAGAAATCCCATCACGTTAAATTGGTTTGCTTTTCCGACTCCTTGTGATGTTCCCACTGGCTGGACGATTTCACAGACTAAACCAAAAGGATTTAAACCACACGTCCCATACAACGAAGTTGCAAAAAAACGCATTGATGACTTGTTTTTGCGTACGTTGGGTCGCTAAGCTTTGCACCAGAATGTTTAGGGGCTCAAGGGACGGTGTATGCTGGCGGACGTTATGATATGCTTGTTGAGCAAATTGGAGAACGCCATTGGTTTTGCGATGGGGCTTGAGCGGCTTGTTTCATTGCTTTCTCAAGCGCCTGAAAAAACGCCCCATGCTTATTTTCGGTGGCACAATCTGAGTTGGTTGATTATCTTAGACAATTTTAACCAAATCAATCACAGTTCAAACTATAAACAAACAAAGGAAATCTTGTGGCAAGTTACGAAACTGAA